>NZGY01000118.1 GCA_002689605.1 Filomicrobium sp. | reverse complement strand
GAAATATCTGCCCAGCTACCTCGGTTGGCGCCGCATGATTGAACGTGGCGGCGAGCGACTTACGCCCCGCCAATGCCTCGCCGGCGCCATGAGTTAGAAGGGAAAACTACATCAGAGCCGAACAGAGCCACCAAGGAAGCTGCCTTGCTTCGGAGCCAAGAGTTCGAGATGCGAGGAGCGCCAATATGCCGATCTTTCAAAACGGTCCAGTGAAAATTCACTACGAAGAGGCGGGGCAGGCTTCCCGTTGTTGGTCATTCCGGGGGGCGGTTTGAATGCCACTATCGCAGGTCTGGCCAATCATGCATTCAATCCTCTTGAAGAATTCAGATCGACGAATAGAGTTATCGCGCTTGATCTGAGGAACGCTAACGGTAGCCCATCTGATGGCCCGTTGGAGGCGGAACGCACCTGGGATGTGCTGACCGATGACCAACTCGCTCTAATGGATCACCTGGGCATCGACCGGTTCATGGTATTGGGCTTTTGCATTGGCGGGCCGCTGATTTGGAATCTATTGAAACGAACTGGTGACCGCATCGTCTCTGCAATCTTGGTACATCCAAGTGGATACAATTCGAGTGCCCCAAATATCTTTTTCAATAACAATATTGCAGGCTGGGCACCTGAGTTCATCAAGCGACGGCCGGATATAACGATGGAAATGGTCACTGACTACCTGAACAACATGTACACCAAGCGCGCAGATTTCGTCTTCACAGTCGATAGAGATTTTGTGTGCAACTGCAAGACGCCTGTTCTGGTCTTGCCTGACGATATTCCGGCTCATCCTTATGCGGCCGCAATGGAAACAGCGCTATTAGCGCCAAATGCCCAGGTAAGCCTCTATCCTTGGAAAGAGAACGAGCGCAAGATCCAGTTGGCCCTGAACCATATCAACAGCTTTATCAAGACAACCATGCCGACGGCCTGAACTGCGCCTGGGTACACAAAGAGAAGCAATGTGGTCACGCAAGGATAGCGTGTAGGAGCGAATGTGAGTTGAGGATTGGCACTCTTATGGATTTGGCAGGATGCATTCAACAACAGTGAAAGCGCAGCTTGGCCTTAAGCCATCAAGCCCAGCCAAGGATCTTTGCCACGGACCGGTTCGCCGTTCGCACTTGCTCGATCACTTGCTTCGTGTAGCCGACGAATATGGTTTTGAAGTACGTTCTCTATACCAGAAAAACTACTAGAGCTAAGCGTGGTTGGATTGGTTGTCTTCTTCTTCGCAGGCATTGGACTTCTCTTCGGGACTTGGTTGTCTATTTTCTATTGAGAAAATAAAGCCGATTGGTTTTCGGCATCAGTGATCCGCGTCACAACCAGAGAAATCTTTCTCCCCATCTACATTGAATGCTCTCCGGCTAAGTCCACGAGGTGCCTCGTCTAACTGATGCGCTCACGATGCAATACACCAGTGAGGCACCCAACCGCTCCAGCAGCCTTCGAGAGCTCAGCACAGGGTGATGTCAAACAGGTAACGTCGTGCTTTTCATAGTATGAACTGCTGCCTTTGCACTCACCGACCATCAAGAGTTTTCGCGGCCCAAGAGTCACAAAGTTCATAGCCGCCCCCCGTTCAAGCTCTAACTCATCTGGCAAGAAAAGAACCTTGAAACCACGATCGCGCAAATGAGAAACAAGCGCGAAAGGTGTGCGGTGAGGCCAACAAACAGCAAGATCTTTGTCGATGATCCGAAAGACGCCCATCAGGTGCATCGTTCCAACTGGTAGGTCTACAGTGATGACATCCACGCCCAACGCCTCTAGGGCCGATGCGATTTGTTCTATGCCGGGTTGGTTCGTCCGAAGACCGCGAGCAATAACAACCGTTCTGGGGTCAAGCCACATCGCATCGGCGCCTTCAAACACAGCTCTACCGGTCAGTGTTTTCAGGATTGGAATGCCGATCTGTGACAGACGAGAGGCAACGTGCCGCTCTTCGCCGGCGCGCTGCTCAGAGGCGGGGCGCGCAATTATTGCTCCTTCACTAGTCATGAACAGAAGATCGGCGCAAAATATCTGGTTGGGCGTAACGTTTCCAACTGGATTGACTAAATGAACCTCCACGCCTGCTTTGTGATATGCTGCGGCGAGTTGTTTGTGCTCATCCTGCGCCTTCGCGAGATCGAGAGGATCGAGCTGAAGCGCAGCATTGAAGTCGCCTTTTGGGACGATTTCTTCACCTGGGGCATGTAGAAGTACTGACTTGAGAGTTCCCCACTCGGAGTCCTGCCCGCAGGCAGCCCAGTGGATGCCAAGTTCTTCCAGATGAAGTCTTGACCTCGGCCGCCAGCCTTCTCCCCCGTAGGCAGCTGAATTGAGTGAGCGCCCCATATCGGTTTCCATTGCCGGCTTTCCCAGTGTTGCTTCCTGCTGACTACCATTCGATTTCACCACCATCGTAACGCAGAAATCGTCCACTTGAACCAATGTCGAGGTCATCGATTATTCGACGCATCCCTGTTACGCTTTCAACCACTGATATCTGCCCACCCTTCCGGTTTCCGTTGCGACCGAGCCTGGATGAAGAACGGCAGCGCATATACCGTGCTTGGCAAAATCAACCGATATGCTCTTGGCAGCCATGTTGAGAGCAGTTTTACTGCAGCGGTACGCGTAGTGGCCGCCCGATGTATTGTCGCCAATTGAGCCGGATCGCGTGCCAATAAAGACTATTAGCTTGTGTTCGCTTCGCGCGACATGCTGTTCAAAAGCGCTAGCAACATACACTGGCGCGACGGCATTCACCTTCATGACGCGCGTGAATTCGTCGATATCAGGCAGCATCAGTGTTCCAGGTCCATCCGGTGCAAAGGTCGCTGCATTGTTAATGAGCAAATCAATGGCTTCTTCTTGGAGGTGATCCGCCAGAGATTTGAGCATTGTAGGACTAGAAACATCAACATTGTGGAATTGGACGTCACCGGGAACGGCAGCAATTTTCTGCTCGCTATCCTCCTCGAGGCAGATGACATGTACTCGCCAATTATCACTCGCATATTGCCGTGCAAATTCGAAACCGATACCGTAATCGCAACCTGTTATCCGAACAGTCGGCATTGTAGAAACCACCTTTGAAACTTTGCTCGGCCAATACTCAACCTCGATGGATAGCCTGAATTGACCAAAGAAACTATCGCCGCGATCAATGCATTTTGGCTGGGAGAGAGCCAATCTTCGCCGGAGGCCGGCCTGGCAAGAAAAGACTGGTGGTATCGCGGTGGAGAGATCGTAGACAATGAGATCCGCGCTCGCTTCGGTCAATATGTCGAACTGGCCTGCCAGCGTAAGCTCATGGATTGGGCCGAGTCTGGGGACGGCGCCCTTGCTTCGATCCTTTTACTGGATCAGTTCACACGAAACATCTATCGTCACACGCCTGCAGCCTACGGTGGTGACGCTTGCGCCTTTGAAATTGTAAAAGCAGTTGTTGCAAAAGGCCTTGATCACGAATTGCATCCGGTCTCACGGGTATGGCTCTATCACCCGTTTCATCATTCCCAGCAGCTCGTCGAGCAGGATAATGGCCTCTCATTGCTTGAGCAGTTGAAGGCGTCGTCTTCGGACGAATGGCAGCCTTACGTGCAGCACAGCATTAACGGCTGGACGCGCCACCGCAACATCGTTGCGCGGTTCGGTCGTTTTCCACACCGGAACGAAGTCCTAGGTCGTGAGAGCACCGAAGAGGAGCTGGCATTTCTGAGTAAGGGTGCAGAAGCATTCGGACAAGGCAAAAAATAAGTAGATTGAGAACTCACACCACCCGACCATTATGGAGGAATAGCCATGAGCGAGCAGCGCGTAGCTCTAGTCGTCGGAGGAGGCAGCGGGATCGGTGCGGACGCGGCCCGCAAGCTAGCGGGGATGGACTACCGGGTCGGGGTCATGTCGTCATCTGGCAAAGGGGAAGCGCTGGGTAAAGAGTTGGGTGGTTTCGGTTTCACGGGCTCCAATCTAGAACCGATCGATCTCGAAGCGTTTATAAATGCGGCTATCAGCGAGTTTGGTCGCATCGACGGGCTGGTTAATTGTGCAGGGCATGGACCGAAAGGCGATGTTGACGAGATCCCAGATACAGACTGGCATTTGGGTCTCGATTACTATTTGCTCAATGTTGTTCGAGCAGTGAGTCTAGTTACGCCGATCATGCAAAGCCAAGGCTCCGGCACGATCGTAAATGTGTCGACATTTGCTGTCTTTGAGCCTGATCCGGATTTTCCAACTTCGGGGGTGTTACGTGCTGGATTAGCAGCGTACACCAAGCTGTTCGCTGATAAGCACGCGGCGGAAGGTATCCGCATGAATAACGTTCTCCCTGGCTTTATAGATAGTCTGCCTGAGAAGCCTGAGCGGACAGCGCGCATTCCGATGGGACGCTACGCTCGGGTCGGTGAATTGTCAGAGACAATCGGGTTTCTGATCAGCGATGCCTCCAGCTACATCACTGGTCAAAACCTGCGGGTCGATGGCGGATTAACCCGCTCGGTCTGATTGGTAAGACAGTACAGCTTCACAGCTATGCCGACTGAGCTGCAAGAACGAGGTCAGATGCCTTCTCTCCAATCATGATTGCGGGAGCATTTGTGTTGCCAGACGTCAGAGTAGGCATGATCGAAGCATCAGCAACGCGCAAACCTTGAAAACCTCTAACGCACAACTGAGGATCGACGACGGCCATGTCGTCCGTGCCCATCTTACAGGTCCCGACCGGATGATAGGTGGTCTCACCGACGTCCTTTATCCAATCAAGTATCTCGTCATCCCTTGTGAGTTCTGCGCCTGGCGCAAGTTCTGTAACACCAAGGGAGACAAGCGCATTTGCGTTCATGATCGATCGGGCAATTCGAATTGCTTTAATTGTCAGATCAGCGTCGGGGGCAGCTGATAGGAAGTTGTAGTTGATAGCAGGTGGCTGACGAGGATCTGCTGAAACGGCGTGAATGTTTCCCTTGCTCTCGGGCCGCATGGGATGAGCATAGCAAGTCATCCCAGACTGCTCTGAGAGCTTCGGGCCAGGCTCATAGAGCATTGGGACCCAACCTAGAAGCAGATCAGGTGTTGTTAGACCTTCACGAGAAAACACAAATGCACGGATTGGCGCTGCCACCATGCTCAGCATTCCATCTTGCGAGATCAGGTATCGCAGTGCCTGATTGATAAGACCAACTCCACGACCGCGGTCATTGAACGTGTAACCTTTCGCGCTGATGCCCCAACGTGTCCTGGGCGCATAATGATCGCGCAGATTTTCGCCAACACCACCAAGCTCCTGTCGCACCTCAATGCCGAGAGCCTTTAGGCGCTCCGGTTGTCCGATGCCAGATAACTCAAGCAACTGAGGTGAGTTGACCGAGCCAGCACTAACGATGACGTCTCGGTTGGATCGCGCGGTGTGACTGACACCATCAACCGTGTAGCGAACACCGACACAGCGACGGCCCTCGAGAAGGACTTGTTCGGTTAGAGCATGCGTGACGACACGAAGGTTGGGCCGTCTGCGAATTGGATCGAGATAGCAATGCGCCGTACTCATGCGCCGCCCACCCGCAATCGATGCCTGGCTCATCGCGATACCATCCTGGCTCGCACCATTGTAATCCGAATTATGTCGGATACCGACTTCCTGGGCGGCCGCTATCAGTGACTTGTAGAGTGGATCCGAAGGGACCGGATTCGTAACACGTAGTGGCCCGTTATTGCCGCGAAACTCATCGGCTCCGTCGGCATAGCTTTCCATTCGTCTGAATAATGGCAGAAGATCCTGATAGCTCCATCCTGAATTGCCCATCTGGGCCCAGGTATCAAAGTCTTGCGCCTGCCCCCGGACGAAAGCCATGCCATTTATCGTGCTGGTACCACCCAGAACCTTGCCGCGCGGAACATAAAGGCGGCGCCCCCGTGTGCTCTCTTCAGGTTCCGCCCAATAGCGCCAGTTCACGTCAGGATTGTTGAGTGTTTTCACGTATCCTATCGGAATACGCGACCAGATGTTGCTGGCCGGTCCGGCTTCTATGAGCAGGACTTTGTTTTGCGAATTCTCAGATAGGCGATTGGCCAACACAGCGCCAGCGGATCCAGCGCCAACAATAATAAAGTCGTAGGTCAGAGTTTCTGTCGGTTTCACCGCTTGCCTCATAGCTGCCCACTGCAAGCTTAGCAAAGCGATGACCCACGTCTATCCGTGCGTCTCAATCATCCGATTTGTGTCGTTGATAAGCGTATCGATCTCATGGTTATCACTATACGATCGCCTTGAACGCAACCCAAAAGCGTCCGGGAAATTCAGAGTTGGGGGCCGTAGATGCAGCACATCGGAGACTTATCGGAAATCCTGGAGACAACTGAGCCGACGAAAGTTGCGAGTGGATTCATATTCACCGAGGGACCACTGTGGCATCCGGATGATTTCTGGTATTTCGTCGACATACGCCAAAACAAATTACTTCGTCTTGTCATTGGTAGTGACCCGGAGCTCGTCCGTGAAACGAAAGGCGGCAATGGCAACACCTTTGACCTTGAAGGCCGGCTGATTAACTGCGAGGGGTTAGCTAGGCGCGTAACGCAAACGAATCAAGACGGCTCCGTCGAAACGATTGCGTCCTCCTTTCAGGGTGGTCGTCTGGCTCGGCCAAACGATGCGATCTGCCATTCAAACGGCGATATTTATTTCACCGACCCTGATCAGCGCGTAGCGTTCCATGAGCGAGAAATTCCTGGCCGTGACGGTATTGACGGTAAGTGGATTGGTTCAGGCGTCTACAGACTAAGCGCCGATGGCGAACTTTCGCTTGTAGTACAATGCGAGTACCCCAATGGGCTTGCATTCTCGCCTGATGAGAAACGTCTTTATGTTGCGAACACGCGGACGTGCAAGTTCATCCATGCCATCGACTTGGACGGCGATGGCAATATGATCCGACGCAGTATCTTTGCAGATATGAATGAGGGCGATGAGCCCGGGATTCCCGATGGCCTTAAAGTCGATAGTTTAGGCCGCGTTTATTGCACTGGTCCTGGCGGAATCTGGGTGTTCGAGCCAGACGGCAGTCGCATTGGGGTTATCAGATGGCCTGAGCAGGCCGTCAACTTTGCGTTCGGCGGAGCTAATCAACAGACCCTGCTGTGCTGTGCACATACCGGCGTTTACACATTGCGCGTCAAAACCCCAGGCAACCCGCACCCCTGGTACAAACTTTACCCAGGCAATTAGCCAAGTCTGGCGTGAACAAAGTCAATAATCCTCTGGATCGCCGCGGATTGGTTGTCTACTGATTGGGGGGTGCGTGTGATGAAGCCCTCTGCTTCGCCTGGGTAAAGTGCCAGCTCGAGCTCCCCGCCGCGCTCCCGATATAGTGGTACAAATCGATCAAGGTGCTGGCGTGGATGCATTTGATCTTCTTCGCCTTGAAGATAAATCGCGGGGGGAAGACTGACATCCTCTCCACGCTCAAGGATACGCAGCGGACTACCTTCCGACATAGCATCTTCGTTTCCCCAATAGCGATCGTGACAGGGAAGAACATCTGGCAAATGCGACGGATAAGGTTGACCACTTGCAATGCGTTCTTTGCCGGAGTGGTAGCGACCGATTGGATCAATCACAGGCCAACACAGCACAACACAGTTCACTGCTGCATCGACTTCTTGCAGCTGGGAACTCTCGAGTGATGAATAGCGTGGATCGCTTGGCCGCATGGCCAGTAGCATCGCCTGTTGCCCGCCACTTGAGACGCCCAAGATGCCGACTTTGTCGGCGTTGCCACTTAACTGCTGCGCATTTGCTTTAAGCCATCTGACACCAAAGTGGATGTCGGCCATAACGTCAGGATAGCCAGCTGCTGGAGGTTGTTGGAAGTCCAAAGCAGCAACAACGACACCGGATTGTGCAATGGCGCGACAAAGCATTTGGTCGTTGTTGCGATCGCCATTGCACCACGCCCCACCATGCAAATCGACAAGCATAGGATACGGACCGCTACCTTCAGGGCGGTATATGCGTGCGAGCAAAGCTTCGTCACCGTGGCGAAGATATTCGATGTCTGTCTCTTTGATGTCGATTATCTCAGCCATGGTTTGTCCTCACACAAAGTCGATATGCTTGTTCAGTGGCAATTCGCGGATGCGTTTTCCTGTTGCTGCGAATATGGCATTGGCTAACGCAGGGGCTGCGGGGGGGACACTCGGTTCTCCGATGCCACGCACTTCCGTGTCATTTGTCAGCGCTTTGACAAAAATTTCTGGTGCTTGGTTGAGGCGCATGGCCTCAAACTCGTGAAAGTTAGTTTGCTCCGCCATACCATTGGCGTACGTCAACTCCCCACTCATAGCATGACCAAGGCCCCATATAACGCCTCCTTGGACCTGGTTTTCAAAGTTAATGGGATCAAGCACTTTGCCCACCTCGGCAGCGACAAAAACACGACCGATTTTGATCCCATCTTCTGTGGCTGTCACTTCCACGACCTGCGCCGTGGCAACACCAAAAGAGAGTGTGAAGGCAACACCGCGACCTCGCCCCTTCTCCAGCTCGCTACCCCAGCCTGACACTTCTCCGACAGCTTCCAGTACTTTCTTAGATGGTTCATGCCAGCATAATCGTATGCGTTCGGCCAGTGGATCAGCTCCAGCCACATGTATCAGCTCATCGAGCGCGCAATCGTGAAAGAAACCATTCCCCGATGCGCCCACTGATCGCCACGAACTGACTGGGACCATCGCCGGTGCACGATAACCTGTGACCCGGTAGTTTGGGATGCTAAAGGGTTGGTCCCAGGCTCCAGCAACAATTGATACGTCTGGCCCAGGTACGGATTGGTTAAGTCGCCCCATCTGTGATTCCACGACTGAGGTTGTAGCAATATCGAGATCCAATGCTTCGACCTTGCGGTCCTTCGCCTTTCCCCGCATGCGCGCGATGGCAAGTGGTCTGGGAAAGTCGTGTGTCATGTCCTCTTCGCGCGACCAAGTCATTTTGATCGGTCTGTCAGGGTAGGCTTTAGCTAACTCTATCGCCTGACGAATGTAATCGTCTTCCAATCGCCGACCGAAGCTGCCCCCCGCTATTTGTACGTTCAGTTCTATTTTATCGGCGGAGATGCCCGCCACCTCTGCAGCCGTTTGCAGGACAAACGTGGGTATTTGTGTAGCTGTCCAAATATCCAACTTTCCGTCACTAAACTGAACCGTCGCGTTCATCGGCTCCAGTGGTGCATGCGCCAGATATGGAATCCGATACTCAGCGCTCGTCACGCCGCCTTCTGCCAGCACCTTTTCAACATCACCTTCGTTCTTGAAGCGGCTGTCCTGACTGTCTTCATTGAAACTTCCAGCTACCTTGGCAAACTGTTCCTTAGTAGATGCAGGATAACTGGCATCGCCCCAGTCGAATTTGATGAGTTTTGCCGCCTTGAAGGCTCGCCACGTGCTGTCGGCTATAACACCTGAACCTCCCATCAATGGAACGATTTTAATCACGCCTGGTGATGTCTCTGCTGCACTGATATCGGAGCTGCTGACCGTCCCTCCAAGTCGGGGATTCGTTCGAACGGTGGCATAAACCATCCCGGGCATACGGAGGTCAATGCCGAATGTGGCTGTGCCGGTGGACTTGACGACGATATCAAGCCGGCGCATCTGTTTTCCAAGGTAGCGCCACTCAGCCTCGGGTTTGAGCTGGATACTGCTAGGAGTAGATACTTTTGCTGCAGCTTGTGCGAGAGAGGCGTAACTGAGGGTTTGGCCATTTGGAGCAATAACATTGCCGTCCTTGGTCTTGAGGCGCTCTTTATCAATTCCGGTGCGCACAGCAGCGACCTCAAGGAGGGCAGCGCGGGCTGCAGCACCGGCCAATCTCATCCTGTAGTAACCGTCGGGAACAGTCGTGGAGCCGCCCGTTATCTGAAGGCCCATAAACTTGCCAATGACATCGCCGAACTGGCGGCCAGCTGTAGAGAGAAGGTCGTTACTGGTCGCTGCAATGGGAAAGCCTTCCGCAGGGACTTTGCCGTTATAATATGCGCCACTCGGTGGACCGTGTTCGACCTTTATGTCCGTCCAGAGGATGTCCAGCTCTTCCGCCACCATTGCTGCGAGGACCGAGTAGGCGCCCTGTCCAAGATCAGCGCGCGGCGTGATGATCGTGATCCCGGTTTGATCGACTTTGATATAAGGCGTCAATGCAGTTTCATCTTCGCCAGGACCAGCACGAAGTGGATTTCTTGGCTCTGACTGATACGCGAGATAGCCAACTGCGAAACCACCCGCTATCGCTGTCGCTCCTATGAGAAACGTGCGGCGTGCAATTTTTCCGATCCGACTCATGACTTTGACCTTCTAAGCTCTGCAGCAGCGGCTTTGACAGCGGCACGGATCCGAACATAGGTTCCGCATCGGCAAAGGTTGCCTGACAGCGCGGCGTCGATATCTTCATCTTTTGGAGAGTTGTTCTCGGCCAGCAGGGCGGCGGCGGCCATGATCTGCCCTGATTGACAGTAGCCACATTGCGCAACCTGATTTTCAATCCAGGCTCTTTGTACGGCATGGAGAGCGTCTGGCGTGCCAAGTCCCTCAATTGTCGTGATCGAGCCTTCAACATCAGCGAGCTCTAAGGAACAAGAGCGAACAGCTTGACCGTCGATGTGCACAGTACAGGCACCACAAGCGGCAATTCCGCAGCCATACTTGGTCCCCGTCAATCCAAGCTCGTCGCGTAAGACCCACAGCAGTGGAGTATCGGGATCTGAGCGAACCGACACCCGTCTCCTATTGACGATCAGATCCATGCATCCCTCCGCGGCCACAGCTTGTCATGGTCATCTAGCTATAACATCGGTAACACGACGCACTGCCGTAACCAATACGGCTCGGTCTCAACCAAACCTCGATCCAAAAACAAAATGAACTGCATTCTGTAAGCAGCGTGGAAACGGCACACGATTGCGTGAAATCACTGCGAACGAGGCGATATTGTGGTATGCATCCTGACATGGGTCGCAACGAATTCCTTTTTTGGGCACGATCGAAAAGATGCAGGTAGCAGGAAACATTCGGCTCACACTTTGTGCCGTCGCAATGGCACTTGTGTCGTTGTGCCTGGCAAGCCAGGCAGCAAACTCAGCCCGCATAGGCATTGTGAACCAGGTAACTGCTTCAGCTGAAAAGGAAAAGCGCTCCTGCAAGAAGTTGACAGCGCCTAAGCAGCAACAGAAGAAGTGCAGTCGGGTCACTGTAAGTGTCACATCGCCCACGGGCCGTGTGCGAGGTGACGATAGCAGTTGGCTATTATTGCGCGAGACCAACAGTACGGGAATCGTGACATGGCCACCCACTGCTCAGGACAGCAGCTCGAAGCCATTTGAGGCCGTCCTCTGGTATCATGGGCGACGAGCGCCGTTCTGGCATTTATTTGCCGCTGCTCCACGATTGCGGAACTAGTCTTCCCTCCAAATGCGCCTTGTGAAGCGAGCCGGTCGCACGATCGATTGGCCCGCCAAGCGCACCTGCCTACAGAAACATCATTGAAATGAAGCTTGGAGCCGCTTGCCGCAGTGGTTCCTGAGGGAAAATAGTTATGAACGTTCTAACAAAGACTGCAATTGCGGGAGCAATCGCGTGTGTCATGCTACAGTCGCCAGCTATGGCGCAAAGCGGTGGTTTTTGGGGACCACAAAAGAATTCCGTGTACGACAAACACACGGTTTCATTCTCAAAGAACTATAGGCCGGGCGAAATCATTGTCAGCTTTAGTGATCGGCGCCTTCATCACGTGACCGCAAGAGGACAAGCGATAAGTTATCCGATCGCGGTTCCCAGGGCTCAAAGCCGCTGGCAGGGCACCCAGAGAGTATCACGGAAAGCTATCAATCCGTCATGGACTCCGACGGCGCGCATGCGGCGTGAGAATCCTAAGCTACCGGCATTCGTGCCAGGCGGTCATCCACGCAATCCCTTGGGCGTCCGTGCACTATATCTAGGTAGCACGCTCTGCAGGATTCATGGAACGGACGCACCATGGACAATCGGCAAGAACGTCTCCAAGGGCTGCATTCGCATGCACAATGAACACGTTGTCGAGCTTTATAAGCGCGTGAAGGTCGGCGCCAAAGTCAAAGCGACGTGGAAGACGTATCAGGTAGCATCTCTGAGCACCAGTTCTTCTGGAGAAAAGCCGATAACAAGCATCTTCGACACAACCAACTAGAAAGACGCGTCTCGATAAAGTCATCAGGAGTAGTGCGATGAACGACAAGATCGATCATTAACGGCGCCGGTTTCTTGGAGGCTCGGCTGGCGCTGCTGCGGCGGCAGGAATGGCAGCAACGGTACCGTTGCTGCCGGTTCCAACTCTAGCTCAATCTCAAACACCAACTAGAGTTCGGCCTGCCCCGCAATGGGATATTCTAGAGTGGATCAATGGTGACGGCGGCAATGTAGATAAGCTGCGCGGCAAGGTCATCATCATTGATTTCTTCCAGCTCTGGTGTCCAGGTTGCAACAAATTCTCCGGGCCACTCATGCAATACTGGCAACAGAAGTTTGCCAGAGATGTTGATCAAGGAAGCTTGAAGTTCATCAAAATTCACACTGTCTTTGAAGGTCACAACTATCAGACGGTAAAACGGTTGAAGAACTATATACGCGAAAAGGGGATCACGATTGCTGTAGGCGTGGACCGTCATCGCGGGGAGCGGCGCGTTCCGGAAACGATGGCGCGTTACAACACGCGCGGGACGCCAGAGATGGTAATCATCGACAAGGATGGCATGATCCGCTTCTAACAGTTTGGCTACTTCGAGCCGCACAAGACCGAACCTCTGAGCCTGGCCATGCTCAACAGGAAGCGAGTCTAGAACCCGACCGTTGCAGATCGAAGAGCTTGCTGTATTCACTTGAAACGTGAAACGGCTTTTAGACTTACAGAGAAGGGCAAGCTTCACGTTCCGGTCGATGTTGTGAGGAAGTGGCTCGGTGGTTCCAACCGGAACGATCGGGCCCTAGTCAAACGCCTTCGTTTTTCCTGGCGGTAGCTGCATGTCAAATGCCGCCAGAAGATAGGCTGTTCCAGCATACATCGCCATAAAGGATATTAGCTCGACTAGTCCCTTTGCACCAAAGTGTGCGAGCGCTAGAGCGAAAAGCTCATCGTTGATCTGGCGCTCAGTAAATAGTTGCCGGCCAGCGTCGATGATCAGCGCGTCTCGCTTATCCAATCCGCCGGTAACGGTACGGTTTTGTATTGCTGATATCGTTCCCTCTGAGACACCAACCTTGCGCGCCGACTCTACGTGCGCAGCCCATTCAATTTCACTATCATGAGCTCGGGCAGTAACCAGGATCGCAATTTCCTGCACCTGCTTGTCGAGCTCGCTGTCATGGCGAAAATAGTTGACCAGGCTCTGCGCGTGTTCCGCGATTACTGGGCTATGCAAGCGAATGCCTGTCGGTCCGCGCAACCCAACAAGAGATTGGTGTTCCGGCGACAATTGCCGGTCCATCGCGGCTTGCCCGCGGGCATCAAGGCTCTCACGATCAGGCAGGGGTAACCGGCAGCCTGATTGCGCATCGAATTCTCCGGACCATGCCTTCTTGGACACCATGACCTCGTTCAGTTCATCTAGATGATGGGAAACAGATACTAAATTTCATGTTCCCAAGCGGCCGGAATAATCCTGTAGCCGCTTCCGTCCTCTACCAGACGTGAGAAACCAGGAAAATGCATGTGCATGCCGGTGAACAACAAGCGGTCAGTAGCGACCATGTCAAACACGGCTCGTCGCGATGCTTCCGCTTGTGTCGGATTGGAGTCGAACGCGATGCATACCTCAGGCTGGGCTGTCTGAATCTCAGGCACGTGGATCGTATCGCCCCAGATCAGTAGTTGATCGTCTCCGGAACTAATAAGATACGTCGTGTGCCCTGGCGTGTGCCCTGGTCGCGGTATGGCGGTGATGCCCGGAAAGACTTCGCCGCTAGTGAACAACCGCATACGATCCTTATATGGTGCGATCTGCTCCCTCGTGCATTGAAAGAAGAGCAACTTCTCGCGCTCACTGGCCTTGGCTAAATTGCTATCGTCCAGCCAGTGCTTCGGTTCGTTCTCGTGGGCAATGAGTTCGGCATTCTCGAAAAATGGTTTGCCAGTATCGCGATCTGTCAGTCCGGCCGAATGATCTGGGTGCATGTGCGTCAGCAATATGGCATCGATTTCGGAAGGTTTGACGCCTGCAGCGGCTAAATTGGCGATCTGCTTGCCGGCCGTCGGCTGCATATAGGTACCGCAACCAGTTTCCATCAGCGCGCCCTCGCCACTGGAGCGGACCAGGAACGTGTTGACGGCTGTGCGTCGGGCAGGGCGAAAGTTCGCCGAGAGTATGTCGCGGGATTCCTCTTGCGTGATGTTCAGGAGTACGTCGATATCGCCATCAAGAAACCCATCTGCAATTGCCGTAACAACGATGTCACCGATGCGCCTGTGATACACACCCGGTATTTGTTGAATGTCTGAATCTGCCATCTGCCCTGTTCTATCGCCGAATAATATCGTTCACTATAGTGGCCCGTTGCTGAACGATGAGCAAGGAGCTTGGCGCGTCGCCACGTGACCAATGGTGGGAACCTGCGCGCCCAGCAGAGCCTGAATTGCCGAAGGAACTCGTTGAAGCGCGAGAAGAAGCACTAAGAGAAAGAGCCTCTCAAGGCGCTGTGCCGCGAAGTGGCAGTGCCCGTGGCTCGTCACCGCGAGCCAGGGCCGGCGCCAATCAGCAAGCATCTTCTGGCTGGTGGGAGACCGTTCGCGCGTGGCGCGTGCCGCTGACGGTAGCAGCGATCATTTTGTCCTTCAATGTTCCCGGTGGCTACTTCGCAGCAGCTGTCGTGATCTACTTCCTGTGGTTCTACAAGAATTAGTTCACTCAAATGGCCAACGTTACTCAGCCGCCTCGGCGACTTCACGAACCGGCTCGACCTTTGCCGCGCAAAACTTGAACTCCGGGATCTTGCCCATCGGATCCAATTGCGGATTGGTCAGCAGGTTCGCTGCGGCTTCGGCAAAGCAGAACGGGATGAAAACCATACCTTCGGGCGTCAACGTCGCGGTCCTGCCGTGCCTTGAGCACGACCTCGCCACGCCGGGTCTCAACCTTGACCCAATCACCGGCATCAACGCCCATGCGCGCCATGTCATGACGGTTAAGTCCGGCAATCGCCTCCGGTTCAAGAAGATCGAGATTGGCAGCGCGCCTGGTCATCGAGCCCGTGTGCCAATGCTCAAGTAATCGTCCGGTCGTCAGCACCATNGGATACTGCTCATCAGGCAGTTCATCTGGCGGTGTCACATCGGCCGGGACNATTTTTGCNCGACCACTTTCGGTTGGGAAGCGATCACCAAAGATAATNTCGTTGCCTGGTCTGTCTGGCGCATCACACGGATAGGTGACGGCGTTCTCGCGATCGAGCCGCTCCCAGGTTATGTTCTTGAGTGACGGCATCACTTCCGTCATTTCGGCAAAGACATCGCTTGGGTGCTGGTAGGTCCAACCAAGGCCGACACGTTGAGCGATCTCGGTTACCAGTTGCCAATCGGGACGCGCTTCGCCTGGCGGGTCAACCACANGACGCGCCATCTGAACCTCACGATTCGTATTGGTGTAGGTGCCCCNTTTCTCGGCATGGGCGGTCGCCGGCAGGATGACGTCGGCATGCCAAGCTGTCTCGGTTAGGAAGATATCCTGAACAACGAGGTGCTCGAGTTTGGCGAGTGCGGCCCGGGCATGGTTCTGGTCTGGGTCCGACATCGCCGGGTTTTCGCCGAGGATGTACATCGCTTTGATCTCGTCGGCGAGGATCGCGTCCATAATCTCAACCACGGTGAGACCCTTTTTCGGATCGAGGGTNTTNCCCCAGAACTCTTCGTACGCGGTCCGGATCTCAACGTTCTCAACGGACTTGTAGTCNGGATAAACCATCGGAATCAGACCGGCATCGGAGGCACCCTGCACGTTATTTTGGCCGCGTAAAGGATGGAGGCCGGAACCTGGACGGCCGAGCTGCCCAGTTGTCAGCGCAAGCGCAATCAGGCAACGCGCGTTGTCGGTGCCGTGTACATGCTGGGAGATCCCCATGCCCCAGAAAATAAGAGAGGCTTCGGAGCGGGCGTAGGTCCGCGCTACGGACTTGATCGTCTCAGCCGGGATGCCGCAAACCTCTTCCATCTTTTCCGGTGGAAAGTTCTGGATGTTTGNTTGCAGNTCCGCAAAGCCTTCCGTGTTCGCCTGGACATATTGTTCGTCGTAGAGACCTTCGGAGACGATGGTGTGCAACATGCCGTTCAGGAGCGCGACGTCACTGCCTGGTTTGAATTGCAGCACTTGGTTTGCGTGTTTCGCTATGCCCTGCGTTTGACCGCGCGGATCCATCACGATCAGGTGCGCACCGCGCTTGGCAGCATTCTTCAGNAACGTAGCTGCAACNGGGTGGTTTTCTGCCGGACGGGCACCAATCACGATGATGCAGTCAGCGTCTTTGGCNGCTGTAAANGGCGCGGTAACNGCACCAGAATTCAGNCCTTCCATCAGAGCCGCGACAGANGAGGCNTGGCANAGCCGCGTGCANTGGTCGACGTTGTTGGTATCGAAACCTTGTCGGATCAGTTTCTGAAACAGATAGGCTTCCTCGTTTGAGCACTTGGCGGAACCAAAGCCGGCGATACCTTTGCCGCCTTCGCGTCCGTGGACGTCCTTGAGCCCGGAAGCTGCCTTCTCCAGTGCTTCTTCCCATGTTGCTTCGCGGAAGTACTTCGAGACTTCGTCACGCGTGATCTTAACGCCGCCGACTTTGGCAGGGGCATCGTCACGCCGGACAAGAGGTACAGTCAAACGATCCGGATGGTGGATATAATCAAAACCAAACCGACCTTTTACGCACAGTCGGTTGNTATTGGCCGGCCCGTCTTTGCCGTCAATGTAGAGAATACGGTTGTCTTTGATGTGAACCTTGGTCTGGCATCCGACGCCGCAGTATGGGCACAGCGTATCAATGCTCTTCTCTTCGAACTCGGTGCGCACATTTTGCTCGCTCACCANGCTCGATTCCATCAAAGCCCCGGTCGGACAGGCCTGCACACACTCACCACAGGCAACGCACGTGCTATCCCCCATGCCCTGGTCGAAATCAAACACGATCTTGGAACCGTGTCCGCGGTAGGCCATGCCGATCACATCGTTGACCTGAACCTCGCGACACGCGCGGACACAAAGGTTGCAGTGAATGCAGGCATCGAGGTTGACGGCAATAGCGGAGTGCGTGCGATCCGTCTCAACCGCTGCACGACCTGGCAGGCGACTGCTAGCCGCNATACCCATGTCGTCGACCCAGTTCCAGAACTTNGACTTCGGATCTGGTGCCTGCTCACGTTCCGGTTGATCCGATAAGAGAAGTTCAAACACCATCTCACGGGACTTTTTCGCCCGCTCGGTTGATGTCTTGACCTTCATTCCNTCNGTCGGNTGCCGGACGCACGANGCTGCCAGGGTTCGCTCGCCATCCACTTCNACCATGCAAGCACGGCAATTGCCATCCGCGCGATAGCCCTTTTCCGGTTGCCAGCACAGGTGTGGAATCTTTGTGTCNTGGCGCTGAGCGACCTGCCAGATGGTCTCGCCTGCTTCGGCCTCGANCTGCNGTCCGTCGAGTTCAAATGTGATCTTGGTCATGATCGATCAACCCTTGTCGAAAGCCGTTCAATGAGCCCGCCCGCTGTGCGAGCCTTTGTGAGAGTATCCGCGCAGCTGCGAGTAGAGATGGCGTTGGTGTTGTGTCAGCAGCGGTACTGTTTTGATATGTGCATTAAGGTGCGCCGCACGTAGCTCAGCCCGAAGCTGTGAAGATTTTTTCAAGGCTCGCTGAAGTGCATCCGGCGTCGCCGCTCCTGTTNTGAATAGCGCATCGAGTTCCACTTCGCTTTGAACGAACGCCTTACCTATGCGCCGGGCATTGGCNTTCATNTCNCTATAAACCGCGCGGACTTCTGAGATTTGTGCTTTGCTCAACTTCAACCTTTCCGCAAGCTCCAGAACATGGATTGGTCCCGGGTAGCTATTCAGCTCTGCGGGTTTGGCCAGTCCCCAACCTTGCCCTTTTCCCAGGGCGTTCAAGTCTGCAGCCGAAAGTGACGAAACTGAGCGCTGTTCCTGACCGGCATAAGGCTGATGCGGTTTGCTCTCAGCGAGCACCAAGCTGATCATAAGAAGCAGCGCTGACGGAATAAGGACGAGCGTCTTGATCATTTCAGCTCAATCTCAACAAATGCGAATTCGTAATCGTTGGCATTAATGACGTTGTGGTGGACACCGGCTTTACGAAAGTACGACTGTCCGTGCTTCAGGTCAGCATAGCTTACTTCACCTTCAGGTGAGACAAGCTTTAGCCGCCCGTCGCCTGAGGGAACAACAACATAGTCCATTTGGTGGATATGGAAGCCAGTCTCAGCGCCTGCCGCAAACCGCCATTCTATAACGCGGACCCGTTCGTTGTCTTCCTGCACTGTTGGGACAGCTGCGGTCGTCATCTCAGGTCCTCCGGAAAGTACTTGAGAACCGATCTCAGTGGATTGGGCGCCGCCTGTCCAAGACCGCAAATCGAGGCGTCAGCCATCACCTGGGCTAACTCTTTCAACAGCTCGCCATCCCATTTGTCGCTTGACATGAGCTTAACGGCTTTCTCGGTGCCGTTTCGGCATGGCGTGCACTGACCGCAGCTCTCATCCTCGAAGAACTTCATTAGGTTCAACGCGACGGCCTTCATATCATCCTGATGTGAGAGAATAACGACCGCGTGCGAGCCGACGAAGCAACCATGTTTTTCGAGCTGACCGAAGTCGAGCGGAATATCTGCCAAATGTGCTGGGAGAATACCGCCTGACGCACCGCCTGGAAGATAACCCTTGAAGTGATGACCATCCAGCATGCCGCCGGACAGTTCGATCAACTCCTTGGCCGTGGTGCCGGCTGGCACCAGCTGAACGCCGGGGTTCTTGACGCGACCTGAGACCGAATAGGATCTAAGACCGAGAGCGCCATTCTTGCCCTGGCTTGCGAACCATTCAGCGCCGTTCTTTAGAATGTCCGGGATCCAGTAGAGTGTCTCTACATTGTTGACCAATGTCGGTCGGTCGAAAATCCCGACTTGTGCAACATAAGGCGGGCGGTGACGCGGCAGCCCGCGCTTTCCTTCGATACTTTCGATCATTGCAGACTCTTCACCGCAGATGTAAGCGCCAGCGCCACGTCTCAGAATGATCTTGGTATAGTCGACCAGACCAGCCGCTTCGACAGCAGCAATCTCTTTGATCAGAATCTCTCGCGCGGCTGGATACTCATCGCGCAGATAAAGATAGATTGCGTCGGCCTCAACAGTCCAGGCTGCAATAAGCATACCCTCGAGAAACTTGTGCGGGTTGCGCTCGAGGTAGAACCTGTCTTTGAAGGTGCCCGGCTCGCCTTCATCGCCATTGACGGCCATCAGGCGCGGCTTGGGCGCGGCGCGCACAAAGCCCCACTTGCGTCCGGTCGGGAAGCCGGCGCCACCGAGGCCGCGCAATCCACCATCGGACAGAGTTGCGATAACATCATCGACCGCCTTCTCGCCGGAGGTGCAGGCTTCAAGCATCGCGTAGCCGCCACTCGCGCGGTAGGCAGCCAAGTCCTCGTAATCGGGCACATCTGCATGGAAGTGCTTCGATTGCACGACCTGTGAGACGTTATCTGCATTCGCATGGTCAACATGATGATGACCGACCTCGCAGACTGGTGCCGTATCACAGCGTCCCATGCAAGGCGCCCGCACAACGCGCACGTCGGCATTGCTATCATTCTCAAGCGCGGTGATGAGCGCCTCGGCACCAGCCAGTGTGCAAGTCAGCGATTCACAGACACGAATTGTGATGGGCGCAGGTTTTTCTTCTCCGTCACGCACAAGATCAAAGTGCGCATAAAACGATGCCACTTCGTATGTCTCAGCCATGGGAATGCGGAGAAGCTCAGCCAGAGCGTGCATATGCCCTGCCGGGAGACAACCTTCGCTATCCTGGATGAGATGAAGATACTCAATGAGCTCATCGCGCTTCAGTTCGCGCCCGCCAAGCAGCTCGCGAACTGCATCCGTCTCAGCCTGCCGCAATAGGCGGCCTTTATTAAACACTGGTGCTTTGCGCCGGCCGGAACCCGGATGAATACGTCGCGTATCAGAATTCTGCGTCATGTCATTCATGTTTGTGTGCACCGCTTGGCAGCACCAAGGCCGCCCTCAATCTTCAAGACACTCTAGCTCGCTGGCATACCATATGCCATAGATAAACATCGCGTTCGGGGGTCGCATTAGGCGCCACCTTGCTATCAGAAACATAACGCTCGATAAAGTCACAGCCAAAAGAACGACGCGATTGAGATGTTGTTGTTCTCGCCGGGCGTCTAACTCAAATGCGACATTCTGTATTGCGAGCCAACGCTGCAGCTAGTATGCCAAAGACCAAATGCCAGTGAATGGTAAAGGCTCTGTTCTGCCTAAATGTTGTGAGACCTTGCTGACTGACGGTTCGTCACTAGCGAGGATACCATGAAGGCTCAGGATT
>NZGY01000117.1:3887-50677 GCA_002689605.1 Filomicrobium sp. | reverse complement strand
TCGACAAGTGCCTGAAAATCCTGAGCCTTCATGGTATCCTCGCTAGTGACAAACCGTCAGTCAGCAAGGTCTCACAACATTTAGGCAGAACAGAGCCAATGCGAAAGCCTGCCAAGGTTCATTCTGTTTAACCACGCTGATTCCATTTAGCAACCTTGGCCCAGTGGTGGTCAGACGAATCTGCGCAACTAACTTCGAGAACTTTCGAGACATGACTAAGATATCTGCAGCAAGATTGAGCCTTCGAGATCGTAGAGTGGTTATGGCAGACTGCATCACGTAATATGAGAACCACTTCAATCAGGTCCACATGCCCTTCATGGTTTGGATCTTTCGCACGGGCTAGAGAACTGATCAGCACTAAAACATGTCCCCACGAACTCTAGTCATCATTGTCTGTCTTGCTCAGGTTCTCGTCCAGGTCGGGGCTTTTGTCTGGCCGGCGCTCTTGCCGGAAATGATTGAGTTATGGGGGCTTTCCAACAGCGAGGCTGGTTGGATAACAGCGATGTTCTATGGCGCCTACATAGTGTTAGTTCCTATTCTTGTTACCTTGACGGATCGCATCATCTGCCTCTGATTTCCAGCGGGCAGCGCTCGGTGGTTCGGTTCGCCGTGGCATGCTGATGTCAGCGCTTCTCTATCCGTGTTTGAGCATGTCTTATCCGAAGACTCGAGGCTGGGTTGGATGCATAATCGAACTTGGTGAAAACCTGCGGAAGAGGAGATAGATATGTTACTGTCAAGGAACCCGGATATTGCAGCGGTCAGCGTCAAGGCGATCGAAGGCGAGACCGTTTATGGCGGAGAATTGATGGTCAAGCCTATGCTGAAGGGTGATGAGATGACAATCATGGAAATCCACTACACGCCAGGCGTCGGAGTGCCGATCCACAAGCATACGCACGAGTCCCTGGTCTATGTCGTCAAGGGTAAGGTTAAAACCAATGTCGAGGGCCAAGATGAGCAAGTGCTTGAGCCCGGAGATGTTGCCCGGCATCCGGCCGGTGTGATGCATAGTGTTGAGGCGATCGATCATTCGGTGATGATCGAGGTCAAGGCACCAGCACCCGATATTGCGAACTTTTTTAAGATTTAAGGGAGGCGGCAGGCACGGCTAAACTACCATGCGGTCTTGGCGTTGTTAGTTTAACTCACACCTGACGACCGCAATGGTACCATCGCTTAGCATCTTCATTTTGCAATAATTAGGCTTGAAGCTTGTACGCAAGCGGAAGCGATATGCTCACCAGAAAACTAGTCGGTTATGAACCGAACCCGTCCTGAGCATGTGTGATATCGCTGCCCACTGCAATAGCAGCAAGACACTAGCGTGTTTTGGGCAGCTCGAAAGAAGCGGCTTTCTCGACGTGTTTGACAATAGTTGTGATGTCCGGTTTGTCGCCAGCACTGAAGACGGCATGCTTATAAATGAGCCGTGCCGCCTGGCAAACCCACATCGGAACGCCAAGCCTTTCGCCGTGGGCGATAGCAAGATCAATATCCTTCATCAAAATATGCATTTCAGCGCCGTAATCGAACGAGCGGCTCAAGACTGCTTGGGGAAACTTGTCGAGCGTTGCGCTGTTCCGGCCCGAACCATTATTGATTGCCTCAGTCAGAACCTCAGGATCAACACCACCTTTAGCGCCCATAACATAAGCTTCGCTGGTAGCAGCAAAAGCAACAGCTGAGAGAATGTTGTTGGTCAACTTCAAAACTTGCGCGAGCCCTGGTTTTGGCCCAGCTTTCGTAACGGGACCCCAGAGGGAGATCACTGGCATCAAGGTATCGATGGTAGCGGGATCACCGGAAACCATGACTGAAAGTGTACCTGCTCTTGCACCCGGAGGCCCACCGCTGATCGGGCAGTCGATTACGGTGATGCCGTGTTTGCCTGCTTCTTCGGCAATTTCTTCAACTAGCGGTGCGCCGACGGTGCAGGTGTTCACCAGCGTCTTAATTTCACTTCCGTTGATGATTCCCTCGTGACCCAGACACACGGTGCGAAGTGACTCAAGGTCAGGCAGTGACACGAATATCGTTTCGAGTTGATCGGCCATGGCTCGAGCACTTGTGCCTGGGCGAGCTTGACGTTCAAGCAAAGGTGTCATGTTCTCACTGCGTAGATCAAACACAGTGACTTCATGACCATCATCCAGGAACTTGCCGGCCATCGGCAAGCCCATGTTTCCAACACCGACAAAACCGAGTTTCATGTGGCTATCTCCCCAACTAAACTTGTGATCGCTACAGCCCCGTACCGGCAAAAGATCCCAATCTTTGCAGGATTGCATGTCGAGGGACTTTGCTCACTCAGGCCGTTCATAGACTCTCCTGGCGAACTCTTCAGTGACGTAGCCATCAGCAATGTCTTCCTTTATCGCTGCTGGATCGCGCTCTTCGGGCGGACCATACCCCCCTGCACCCGAAAGCCTGAAGCTTAAGACGTCACCCTTCTTAATCTCGCGCGTTTCTTTTGAATGCAACGGCTCCGCATTGCCATCCGGGTTCAGTAAAGACTCAGCCAATGCACCGGCATGGCCTCCAAAAATGCCGTATGGTGCAAACTTGTGACGGTCACCAAGATGGGAGAGTACGGCGGTTGAGTTGAGAAGTTCTATGTCCTTGCGCAAACCGCAACCGCCGCGCCACTTGCCAGCTCCACCTGTGTCCGGGATAAGTTCAAGACAGTGAATGCGTACGGGATTATGGGTCTCGTGCACTTCGACGGGAATGTTCGAACAGTTCATGACAGGCGTCATAGCCTCTTCGCCGTCGCTGCCATATTTGCCTCCGTAACCGGCCAGTGAAACGTCATACATGACGAATGGACGACCGGTGCGATCGTCGATCCCGCCAATGTTGGGATTCGACCAATGAGAAAAGGCACCCATGGCACGCTCCGGCAAAGCCTTGGCTAGTGCGCCATTGATGGTATCGAAAATACGAATCTGCAGGATCGGGCGACCACCTGAGGGTGCCGGAAACTTCGGATTGAAAAACGACCCCTCACGGACTTTCAATTTGATTGGCCGCATGCTGCCCTCGGTCTGTGGGTCAAGCGCATTGCAGAACGTCTTGACCGCAAAAACCGCATAGGCACGCGTGTAATTGATGTAGGAGTTGATGGCTGCTGGTACGGTGTCAGAGGAGCGGGAGAAGTCAAACTCGACATTGCCTTGACCATCAAACGTAATATCGACTGCCATGATGATGGGATCAGTGCCCGGACCATAGTCATCCATCTTATCTTCAAAGCTGTACGTGCCGGCAGGTACCTCAGCGAGCAGCTCCCGCATCGTTGCTTCGGAACGATCCAGAATTTGCGCAAAAGCTGCATCGACAGTCGCAACACCATAATCAGCAAACAGAACGCGAAGGCGGTCGGCGGCGGTCAAGTTTGCGGTATGCTGGGCAAGGAGATCGCCTCTTACTTTGTCGGGCATCCGCACGTTGCCAAGTACAATCCGCATAATGTCTTCATCGATCTGACCTTGGCGCGCAAATCTCACAGGAAGAATGCGCAAGCCTTCCTGGAACGACTCGGTAATTCCGTGCACTTTCTGCGATCCAGGTGCGGCACCTCCCATGTCCACCTGATGCGCAGAACAGCAGACGTAGCCAACGAGTTGGTCACCATCAAGAAAGACGGGCATGAGTTGATAGGTGTCAGGGAAGTGGCCGGCACCGATGTAGGAATCGTTGACGAGTACAGAGTCCCCAGGTTTCAGCGTGCCGTCAGGAAAGTAATTCAGCACATGCTTTGCCATGTAAGGCATCGAACCAAGATGACCGGGGCTGAAGTTGCCCTGAGCAATCATCTGTCCATGACGATCGAACAATGCTGTAGCAAAATCGTCGCCTTCTCTGACACCTTCAGAAAAAGCCGTATGCCTCAGCGTCACACCTAGCTCTTCTGCGATTGAGATCAGTGTATTCCAGATGACTGTTAGCGTGATTGCATCGACGTCTTCACTGACAGTGGATTGTTCAGTCATGCAACTGCCTCCTGGTCGATTTCAATCATCAGGTGGCCGTCTTGATTAACCCTGACACGATCACCCGGTGGCACAACAGTCGTACAATCCTGGTCTTCAACGATTGCTGGACCTGGTACGCTCACACCGTCTGTCAAGTTAGATCGCTGCAAGATGCGCGTTTCAACAAAACCATTCGTTTCAGGGAACCAGCATTGCCGGACCCGCTGCACTGCATTCTCAGCAGCAGCCTCTGGCTTTATGGAGCCCATAGGCTCCGAAGGTAGTCGGGCCACAAGACTCCAATCCACGCCCTCAACCACACCTTCCGTGTCCAGGAACTTATTGCGCTGGCGATAGGCTTCATCGAACGCGGCAGCGACTTTGTCTATGTAGCTCTCGTTGATGGGCCCGTCGGGCAAGGTGACACGGATCTCAAAGCCTTGGCCTGCGTGTCGCATTTCAGCATACCGACTCCACGTGACGTCGGCATCGTGTGACACGCGCTCGACCTCCTTCTCGGCCTGCTCTTCGAGCGTGCTATACACCGCCGCGATGTTGTCTGCTGCGCCTGGATCATCAAGGCGCAAGACCCGCGTTGCAGTAACATCAAGGCGCGGTTCTGCCTGTAGAAGGCCAATTGCCGATCCGACACCCGCACCATGCGGCACCAACACTGTTGGAATACCAACAGCGCGGGCAAGACGAGCAGCATGAAGCGGGCCAGCTCCACCAAATGCGACCATGGCGTACTTACGAGGATCACGTCCACGCTCAATCGAGACAAGGCGAAGTGCATTCTGCATGTTGGTTGTTGCAATCAGGTGCACCCCCCACGCAGCAGCTTCAACGTCCAGGCCGAGTGGATCGGCAATGTTCCGCGCAATGCCATCAACGGCAGCTCCTTTATCGAGCTGCATAGCGCCAGCGTTGAACCCTTCCGGCGAGATATAACCAAGTACGACATTTGCGTCGGTGATGGTTGGCTGCGTTCCGCAGCGGCCGTAGCACATGGGACCGGGATCAGCTCCAGCGCTATCAGGGCCAACCGCAATCATGCCGCGATCGACGCGAGCAATCGACCCGCCCCCGGACCCAATCTCAAGCATCTCGATTGCCGGCACATTAATTGGTAGGCCGCTACCGCGCTTGTGGCGGACCAGGTCAACTTCCAGAGTCGGCATGATAGCAGGCGTTCCACCGTCGATCGCACCAAGCTTGGCCGTGGTCCCCCCCATGTCGAAAGTTAGAATTTCGCTAAACCCTGCAGCACGTCCCGCCTCCGCACACATTAGAATGCCGGCTGCAGGCCCGGACTCGATAATTCGAACAGGAAAATCGCGGGCAATCGCAGGAGAAACCAAGCCGCCGTTCGATTGCATAATCAGCAGATCATCTCTGAAGCCCTGTTTATCGAGCGCGGCCTCGAGATGGCCAATGTAACGGTCGACCACCGGACGTACATAGGCGTTCGTAACTGTCGTATTGGTGCGCTCGTATTCGCGGAACTTCGGAGAGACTTCGCTGGAGATTGAAACTGAAAGCTCCGGCGCGCGCTTGCTGATACGATCGCGTATCGACCCCTCGTGGGAAGCGTTAGCGTAGGCATGAAGAAGTGACACTGCTACAGTCTCGCGCCCGGATGCAACGATCGCATCTATGGCACTATCTACGCTTTCCATATCGAGTTCGGCCACAACTGAACCATCGGCGGCAACACGCTCCTGCACCTCCACAATGTGACGACGCTGTACAAGTGGTTTGGGTTTGGAAATGTAGAGATCATATGTTTCGTATCTCTTTTGACGTCCTATAATCAGGACATCACGGAAACCTGCCGTAGTTATGAGGCCTGTTGGCGCTCCCTTTCGTTCCAGAACAGCATTAGTTGCAATCGTTGTTGCATGCAGCATCGAAGCAACATTCTCCGCTGCAATCCCAGACTGGGATCGAATCTTTTCCAATCCATAAATAACTGCGATGCTCGGGTCAGTCGGTGTGGTCGGCACCTTGAGTGCTTGAGTGTGACCGGCCGCAGAGTCATGCAGAACGAAATCGGTAAAAGTGCCGCCAATGTCGAATGCGACCGCGATCATTGTGAACCTCTCTTTCACGTTCGGCTAAGGGTATGCCGATCACACAGAGGTTGTCCTGCTTTGTATGAACTCTTCAAGTGTATGATGGCTTTACAGACATCGGTAGAAAGTTTTCTGATCTACCAGATCACGGACAGTCATCAATTTGTATGGCTTGCGCCGTGATATGACGCAAAGACCCAACAGCTGGTAGATTTATTCCGGCCCTTCTGTGTTGGATCAACATTGACGATTGAGTCATACATCATGCTACGATTCACAAAGTTATCGGCTAACTCAGTCTTGAACAGGCACACCTCAACTACTGCTACTTCATTCTGCACGTGATTGAAGCTTTTGATCTTTTCATTGAAGAGTCAGTAGAAATAGATACCTGATTCATCGAACAGGGGACCTATACCCGAATACCTATGCCAAGCGCTTTGATTGGAGGAAGCAATGAAGATCGCGAATATCACAGCATATCCTCTGTCATTCGAAATTCCCGAACAGTTCCGCGTCACCCTCGGCATTGGGAGCGCTATCAAACGCGACTGCGTCCTGGTCAAAGTAGAAACCAACGAAGGACTGGTCGGCTGGGGAGAAGCCCATGCTGGTCGTGCTCCTGGCACAGTCGCCCACCTAGCAAACACGACGCTCAAGGCCCTGGTTGTCGGTATGGACGCATATGATGTCGTAGGTGTTTGGAAGAAGATTTATACTATGCAACTTGCCAGCCATGGCATGGGCGCAGCATGTGCCATTGCCATGAGCAGTATAGACATGGCGCTCTGGGACATTCGGGGGAAGGCAGTTGGCTGGCCAGTTTACAAACTGCTCGGCGGGAGTGCCCGACCGGTCCCAGCATACGCGGGAGGAATCTCGCTCGGATACCAACCACCGGAAGAGCTTGTCAATGAAGCGCGTTTGGTCGTTGAGCAAGGTTACAAGGCGCTGAAGCTTAGGCTCGGCGACAGTCCACACGATGATATTACCCGTGTTGAGGCTGTTCGCAATGCGTTGGGTTCTGAGGTCGATATTCTGACCGACGCCAATACGGCCTACACCTTGAGTGACGCCCGGCGTGTAATGCCGGCGCTCGACGCTGCAAGCGTCGGATGGCTGGAAGAGCCTTTCCCGCCTCACGATCATGCCCAATACCGCGAGGCGCGAACCTTTGGTCGAACGCCGCTGGCTGCGGGTGAAAACCATTATACACGGTTTGAATTCCAGCGGGTCGTCGAGGATCGCAGCATAACCATTATTCAACCTGACCTGTCAAAGACGGGAGGCATTACAGAGGGCATGCGGATTGCCGCGATGGTGTCAGGTTGGAAGTACTCACTTAATCCGCACACCTCGCTGACCGGCCTTAATGTTGCAGCAAGTATCCATCTCCTAATGAGCATCGACAACGCCGGCTACTTCGAGGCTGATCTGTCACGCTATAACCCACTGCGTGATGATCTTTGCAGTTGGAATGCAGTGGTTGCACCCAATGGAACGGTCCGCCCCCCAGAGGAACCGGGGCTTGGTGTAGAGATTGATGAGAGCCTGCTCTCTAAGTTCCCAGTGATCGATGGTCCAGGATATGTGTAACGAGCCCGGTGACACCGGACGATCGCCGCAACTGATAGGGTGAAGAGACTGAGACCGAAGTATTAGGGTCTCAAGAAGATCCTGCCTGAAAGGCTTCTGGAGCCGGGCATGTTCGTCTAAGCGATCGGCGCTACAATCTTCACCTTGCTGATAGGTAGCGCTGACTTCGGCGTTGACTCAATCGATGATTAGCTGAACGAGCTTGAGTAATTCACAGCAGAGGGATTGCTCAAGCTGTTGGGATAAACTCTATTGAAGTTTTCGAATGCTGGCCGGACCAGCATCCGTTGAGCCCTTGTCAGGATAAACAATGCGACCAGATCTCAAAACAGTTCTGCAGGTCGGGCTAGCCCGCAACGATCGCATGCTCCCGCTGCTCAACGGTGATGTTTCGCTGGAGGGATACATTCTTGATTTCGCTCAGGCTGAACCAAACGAAATATTCTGGCGCGCACTAAAAGAAGGTGATTTCGACATCGCCGAAATGTCGCTCGCAGCACATGCAATTCTGACATCTCGAGGTGAGAGCCCATTCGTTGGCGTACCAGTTTTTACATCTCGAATGTTCCGTCATGGTTCGATATTCGTGTCGCGCGATTCTGGTATTTTGTCACCGCAGCAACTCACCGGGCGAAGAATCGGTGTGCCCGAATATCAGATGACGGCGGCCGTCTGGATGCGCGGAATTTTGCAGGATGATTACGGCGTGAAGCCAGCATCCGTGACTTGGCTTACCGGGGGAGTGAACAAACCAGGGCGCCAGGAGCGCCTCGAATTACGAACCCCGCCAGAATACCAAATTGAGAATATCGGGGCTCAGCGTACTTTGGATAGCATGCTTTGCACGGGCGAAATTGATGCCATTGTATCACCTCAGATACCCGAGAGCTTTATCCGTAGTGATGGCGGCACGAAGCGTTTGTTTCCGGATCCGAGACGAGAAGAGACCGAATACTTCGAGAGGACACGGATTTTTCCGATCATGCACATGCTCACTATTCGCATAGAGCGCTATGAACAGGATCCCTCTCTAGCCGTGAAATTATTCGATGCGTTTCAGCTGGCGAAGCAACACTCATTCAATTGTCTTTACAACGGCGACGCGCTCCATGTCATGCTGCCCTGGTTAGTGAGCGAGATCGAGACAACGATAGAAATTATGGGCGCAAACTTCTGGCATTATGGTATCGAACCGAATCGACATGTGCTGGAGGCATTTGTCCGGCATCTTGACAATCAAGGACTAATTGACGGCTCGCTCAGTATTGAGGCCTTGTTCGCACCAGATTGTTTGACGAATTAGAACTCATTTCTTGAGATACGGTATCGCCTCTAAACGGTCAATGTACTAAGCCCTAGCTTTTGCAGCATGACACATGCAGCGACTGAGAAACATATCGGCTAAGATCAAACACAAGGCATGCAGCGCTATCAGTCTTCATCTCCGAAGACGTCAACAGCAACACGCCCAGCGTTTACCGCAGTCGGCCAGCCCGAGTAGAACGCGATGTGGGTAATCAACCCCTTGAGCTCGTCTTTCGTGACACCATTATCAAGTGCTCGCTGCATGAGTCTGTCCAGTTGTCCGCCAGGAAACCAAGCTTATGTTGGCTGCGCCTTTCTCTCCGATCAAGTAGTTGAGCGTGACCGGTATGCCCAAAACTCCAAGGTATCTGTTTGTCGTCAGCATGGATATCCAGCGTGACAAAGAGGAGTTGTTCAACGAGGTCTACGACGAAGAACATGTTCCTTTTCTGACTTCGGTTCCCGGTCTCATCACAGCGACCAGGTCCGTTCGCGAGCCGCTTACTATGATGCTGGCCGGCGAACGGCGAAAAATGGATCCGGGTAACGAGCCCCGATACAGCGTGACCTAGGAAATTGAAAGTCCAGACGTCCTGCTAAGCCTTGAATGGGCAGAAGCAGGCGAGCGCGGGCGGTGGCCAGGTGAAGTGCGCCCTTTTTATACCAACCGCCGTCATATCCTTCGCAAGGTTATCGACTGAGTGCTAACAACTGTTGAACTCAATGGTGACCAGGCGGGTGCTCTTGGATGATCATATAGCACGCGGCAGCGCTGCAGCTTCTAGTCGACCTATCAAATAGAGATTACGAACGGTTCTTAAGACCTGAATGCATCCGCTCCCGTTAACTCATAGCCAGATTGGTATAGCCTTCCGCAGCTACGGCATCGCAATGGGCGCGATACGCGGGATGGCCTCCGCTGTATCGCATGATCCGAGGAGCCTGTTTGCCCTCGACATTTCGATTGACGCCTGTCATCCAGGAACCAACCTCGTTCATCAGCAGGCCCTGACCAAGTTCATCGACATGGTTTGTCCACTCGGCAACTGCCGATGGCGTGGCATCGATGCGCGTCAGATCACGTTCGACCGCGAACTTGATCACGTCTGTAATCCACTCGACACCATACTCCGCCGTCCGCGTGTAGTTGCTGAGACCGCCGTGCGGCCCCATCGCCATCAACATGTTTGGAAAGCCGGAGGCAAATACGCCCAGGTAAGTTTCCGGGCCATTCTTCCATTCTTCTTTCAGCTTGACGCCATTCACGCCACGGATGTCGATGCGCTCGAACGCTCCTGTGATCGAGTCGAACCCGGTCGCGTAGATGATCACATCGAACTCGCGCTCCAGGTCGCTGGTCTGAATGCCCTTCTCCGTTATGCGTTCGATGGGCGTTTCGTTGATATCAACGAGTTCGACATTGGACTGGTTGTAGACCTCATAATACCCTGTCTCGAGTGGGATCCTGCGCGTGCCGAACCCGTGGTTCTTTGGAATTAACTTCTCAGCGACTGCGGGATCTTTGACCCTTTCGCGGATCTTGCGTGCGGCGAATTCGGATGCGAGCTTATTGGCCTCTCGGTCTATCAGCACATCACTAAAATTGCCCTGCCACTGACCAAACCCCGGTGTTCGATAAAGTTTTTCCCAGAATGCCTCGCGCTCATCCGCCGTCACCTCAACTGCCTTGCGAGGGTCTGGCCCGTGGACATAGCAGCTCGGAGTTTCGAGGCAGCGAGCAAGTATCTCGGGATAGCGGGCCTTGATGTCGGCCATCTCCTCCGAACTGATTTTTGAGTTATTTAGTGGAAAGCACCAGTTGGGTGTTCGTTGAAAGATGGTCAAGTGCCCGACAGACTTAGCGATCGTTTGGATCGTCTGTACTGCAGTCGCGCCCGTGCCAATAATGCCAACCCGCTTGCCGACAACGTTGATATCCTCTTTCGGCCAGCGATGAGTATGACAAGAAATGCCAGTGAAACTTTCCATCCCAGGAATATTTGGCATGACGGCGGCTGACAGAACGCCAACGGCAGTGACGAGAAATCTCGCCGTGTGATGCTCGCCGCTCTCCAATTCGACATCCCAATGCCGTTCGGCCTCATGCCAGTGCGCGGAGATCACACGGCTATTGAACTGAATATTCCGACGCAAATCGAATTTGTCTGCCACGTAATTGAGATACTGCTCGGTGTGGGGTTGAGCCGAGAAATGCTCATCCCAGTTCCATTCTTCTAGAAGTTCTTTCGAGAAGGAGTAGCCATAGGTCCAACTCTCCGAGTCAAAACGCGCGCCCGGATAGCGGTTCCAATACCAAGTGCCGCCTAGGCTACTACCAGTCTCGAACACTTGGACTCGCAAGCCCAATTCGCGCAGCCGATAGAGTTGGTACAATCCAGCAACCCCGGCGCCGATTATGATGGCATCGAAATCGACATTTGCGTCCGACCGGGCTGCTGCCTCGTCTGCATGCAATGTAACCACGGTGTCCTCCCAAGCTGACGTTCTCGAACACTCTTTCACACTATCAATGCTCGCGGGTCTTTGCCAACCGGGTAGAAATCACCGCCTCGATTTGTGTGGTACACAACTGATGTTTCCGGGAAATCTACAAGCCTCAGCGATTTCATCAGGTCGCCAGCAACAGCAGGCGCTCATTACAAGAATGGGCGAGAAGAACAAACTTACATCACTTCCGCTTTGTGGAAGAAGCTCCATTCGCATTGAACTGATGGTCGGTGAGCTGGTGCTCAGCGCGCAACGCAATCAGCGACCGGGCACCAAGTCGGCTAAGATCAAAAAGCGTAACTAGCCGGACGAGGGATATGGGGCTTGAATGTTTGTTGAAAAGTTCCGGATGTCTCACCTAAGCTGACTCTATGAGTAGCTGGTCGTTCTGAATTGGCGATTTATTGCGAGCATTGGATAGTTTGATGGGTGGTGCACAGGCTCCGAACAGGAGCGATAGAGCTGCCAGTGCGAAGAATAGCAAGCGCGCGTGTTTCAGCGTTGCCCAAACCATAATGACACCTTTCTTTGTCACACCTGTGTATCAATTCACTGAGTGCCACGACTATCGTCCACGAAGTTACTCTGCGCTAAGTGGGCGTGGATACACGAGCGACTTACACTGAGGTTTAGTTCATGGTCCATTCTGGCGATCCGGCGCCACAATGCCAATCACGATACCTCAGCAATTGGTGAAATCGTGATGTCTCATTTGAGACGTTTCTGCCGGAGGAAATGTCTTAAGGGTCGCGGTTGCGATTGAATAGCATTTTCTTGAAGCGGGACGTGAAATCGTGGGTTCCTATGGCCTCCAGAGTGCTGGATCCATCCATGGCTCTGGCAGGAAGAGTGGACCTTCATCTAGCAGAGTGCGTCCAGAGATTAAGATGGATTGCCACGCACCTTCCCACTGTTCCGGGAGGGCGTAGGGCGGCCGTACCGCACTTTCTGTCCGAAAACCAAAGCGGCCGTAGTACGCTGGATCGCCTAGAACAAAGACCTGTCTGGTCCCACTTGCCTCCAAGGTTTCAAGACCTGCCCGTACAAGCGAAGCTCCAAGACCGCGCCGTTGGTGTGAAGGTGTGACACCGAGTGGCGCAAGTAGTGCTCCCGATTTATCCACCTCTCTTGTTCCACATATGGTGAACAACACGTGTGCAATCAGCTCACTATCTTCAAAGGTAGCCATTGATAACACGTCAAAGTCTGTCTCGAGTTCAAGAAGCGCAGCCACAACGGGCCTGAGGTCTTCATCGGGAAATGCTTTAGGGTAAAGCTGCAGCACCTGTGAAATATCCTGAGCCGTCGTTTGGCGGGTTGCGAAGCCACTCATCAGCAGTTTTCTTTCAGCTTAAAAAGAACACTGAACTCTTGTTCCATAGCAGATTGTCCTTTCATTGATCGAAATCATTCGCCGTCAAAGCAGTCAGCCAGTGAGCATGACCAGCCACAAGATTTTGCATCGTATCTGTTTATCGAGGTGTGGGTATCGAGTTGAGCAGGATCAAGTTTCATCATCCAGAAGATGTGATATTGACTTGCTCGCAAATGAAGCATTGTAATTTTCGCCGCGACTCGGCTGTTAAAGGAAACAGAAGCCAATCATGGAATTCTTCAAGAAGCTAAAGCAGAGTTCTGGCGAAGAGTGGGCGGCGTATACGGAACACCAGTTCACAGAGGGGCTGGCCGATGGGTCATTGCCTCAGGCAGCATTCAAAGAATACCTTGTACAGGATTATCTTTTCCTAATTGAGTTTGCCCGTGCTTATGCGGTGGCAGTCTACAAGTCGCCAACGCTTGCTGACATGAGAGAAGCCGCTGGCGGAATATCAGCCATCCTCGATGGAGAGATGGGGTTGCACGTGAAGCTTTGCGCTGAATGGGGGTTAACACCGCAACAGCTCGAAGCAACGCCCGCTGCGGCTGAAACCCTTGCCTACACACGTTATGTGCTGGATGCAGGCATGAGGGGGGATCTCCTGGCACTCAAGGTTGCTTTATCGCCTTGCGTAATTGGCTACGCAGAGATCGCCAATCGGCTTGCGACTTATCCCGGAGCGCTTGCTGATAGGAATCCCTATTCCGTCTGGATATCTGAGTACGCGAGCGAGGCCTACCAAGACGTAGCCGCCAAGGCTAAAGACCATCTGAACGATCTGGCTGCGCGTTATCTGACCAAGGAACGAGAGGACGAACTCATATCGATCTTCCGCGAGGCGACACGTTTGGAAGCTGAATTTTGGGAAATGGGTTGGAAAGTCGGCGCCACTCATTTTGAGTGATCCAGCGGAAAGATGAGTCTGTAAACGCGTAGATCTGCGTATACGTCGTATGACGGATGGTTATGCCTTTTTGGGCAAAAGCAATCGAGACTTTTCTGACTTATCCTGGTAGGTCAGGGTAATGGATGTGTTGATCGACAAAAAGGGCAATATCTGCCCCATTGGCTCAGGCGTAGTACGGCAGTCTGATGATCAGACTTTGTCCGATGCCTTATTGCCGGACGACTTGGTCCGTAATCATGGCTATATCCGTTTCCGGATTGGTGTTCGCGATCCGGGCTTATTGATTTTCCTTCTCAATGGCATCCAGCACGTTGACCAAGCGTTCAACAGTGCGGTTGACATTGTCGAGCTTATCGAGGCCAAACAATCCGAGACGGAATGTTGAGTAATCATCAGGCTCATCGCATTGGAGTGGAACGCCAGCTGCCACCTGCATACCGTGCGCAGCAAAAGCGCTACCATTCTGTATGGCTGGATTGTCAGTGTAGCTCACGACAACGCCAGGGGCTTCGAAACCCCGTGCTGCGACGCTTGCATAGCCCTTCTGCGCCAACACCTCACGCGTGCGCTTGCCCAATGCTTCCTGTTCGGAGCGAAGTTTCTCAAAACCGTAGTCTTTGGTTTCCATGAGAGTATCGCGGAAGCCTGTGAGCGCATCCGTTGGCATCGTGGAATGATAGGCATGACCACCGCCAAGATAGGCTTGCATGATCTGGCGCCATTTCGCTAGGTCCAAGGCAAAACTTGAACTTGTCGTCTCTGACAATGCATCTACTGCCGCCTTGCTCATCATGATAAGGCCGCTGGATGGAGAGGAACTCCATCCCTTTTGCGGTGCACTGATCAGGACGTCTACGCCGGTTGCCGACATATCAACCCAGATGGCGCCAGACGCAATGCAGTCCAAGACAAACAGGCCACCAACTTCGTGAACAGCATCTGCGACTTCTTTGAAGTAGCCATCAGGCAGCATGATGCCCGATGAAGTCTCGACGTGAGGAGCGAACACAACGTCAGGTTTGCGGCTCTTGATCTCTGCAACAACATCTTCAATCGCGGGCGGTGCGAAGGGGGCTTGATGGTAGTCGCCCGTGCGCGCAGCTTTCATTACGTACGCTTCTTTGGCGATGTCACCCGCGTCCAGAATTTGTGACCAACGGAAGGAAAACCAACCATTACGAATGATCATCACATTCTTGTCGGTTGCGAACTGACGAGCGACAGCCTCCATGCCGGCAGTTCCTCCGCCGGGAACCACGACGACTTCGTCCGCTTTGTAGACCTGCCCCATAGTCGATGAGATATCACGCATCACATTCTGAAACTTCTTTGACATGTGATTGAGTGATCGATCGGTAAAGACGACGGAATATTCAAGCAAACCATCGGGATCGACGGCAGGTGCAGTATTACTCATTGTCGTTTCCTTTCAACTCCGTCAGCAGTCCCAGGAGGCGAGTTTGGTCTAAACATTTCTCGCCGCCCCAGCTCATGCCGTTACATATCAACTAGTCAGTCGGAACCTCAAAGCCCAGGCCAATTTGTTGTTGTCCTTAACTCGGATACTTGGCGTTACGCCTTGGTGCGTTCCGATTTTGGATCGTAGAGTGGTCGCGTGGAGGCTGTAGCTTTCACGCGGGTGCCGGCAATTTCAATCTCGTAACTTGACGCAAGCAATTGATCCAGGCTCTCGCCCTTGCATGGTACGTATCCCAGACCGATTGCCCCGCCCAGATGGTGTCCGTAGTTGCCCGAGGTAAGGTAGGAGACGATTTCACCATCGCGGACGACTGGTTCATGGTGGAACAGGAGGGGCTCCGGATCTTGTAAGAGGAACTGTACGAGCCGCATGTTGAGCCCTTCTTCCCTCTTGCGCAGCACTGCATCACGGCCGAGGAATTCATCCTTCGCAGTTTTGACGGCAAAGCCTAACCCTGCTTCAAGGACATGGTCTTCATCGGTGATGTCGTGGCCAAAGTGACGGAATGCCTTTTCAATTCTGGCTGAATCCATCATGTGCATCCCGCACAACTTGAGATCCAGGTCCTGACCTGCCTCCCATATCGTTTCAAACACGTGGGCGGCCATATCTGTCGGTATATAGATTTCCCAACCAAGCTCGCCGACGTAGGTTACGCGATGCGCACGGGCTAGTCCCATACCGATTTCGATTTCGTGTGCTGTGCCAAATGGATGGCTTTCGTTCGACCAGTCGTGTGGTGACACTTTCTCCAACAGCTTTCGTGAGTTCGGCCCCATGACCGCCAACACACCTTCAGCGGAAGTCACGTCAGTGATGACAACATTTCTGGCGTGCTTGTGTCGGTTCATCCAGGACAGTTCGCGCTGTACGGTCGCTGCCGGTGTCACCACGATATACGCAGTCTCAGAAAGTCTTGTAACTGTAACATCAGCTTCAATGCCGCCGCGCGCATTCAGGAATTGCGTGTAGGCAATCTTTCCGGCGGCAACTGACAGGTTGTTGCCGCATACATGGTTGAGGAAGGCTTCCGCCTCTGGACCTTCGACACGGATCTTGCCAAACGATGTCATGTCATACATGCCGACATTGTTCCGCACAGCTAGGTGTTCCGCGCGGTTGTTCTCAAACCAGTTTTGTCGCTTCCAAGAGTACTGGTATTCGCGGTCTTGGTCCGGGTTCGCAAACCAATTGGCACGTTCCCAACCGGCGACCTCACCGAACACAGCACCTTCCCGCTTGAGGTGTTCGTGGAATGGTGTGCGGCGTACGCCGCGTGCGGTTGCCATTTGCCGGTACGGGAAGTGGTCAGCGTAAAGCAGTCCCAGCGTCTCTTTAGATCGCTCAAACAAGTACGTTTTGTTAGCTTGGAACGGCTGCATTCGACGGATGTCCACATCAGAGACATCAAACGGCGGGTGCCCGTGTTCCATCCAGTAGGCCAGCGCCATGCCTGCACCGCCGGATGATTGAATGCCAATCGAATTGAACCCTGCACAGACGAAGAAGTTCTGGAGGTTAGGTGCCTCACCAAGATGGTAGGCGTCGTCCGGCGTGAAACTCTCTGGTCCATTAAAGAACGTATGGATGCCGGTTTCTGCCAGCATCGGAAACCGGTTTACGGCCTTCTCCAGGATCGGCTCGAAATGCTCAAAGTCTTCCGGCAATTGATCGAAGCAGAAGTCGTCCGGAATGCCATCCATGCCCCAGGGCTTTGATACTGGCTCGAAGGCTCCGAGTAGTATCTTGCCAGCATCCTCCTTGTAGTATGCACATTCATCTGGAACGCGGAGCACTGGGAGCTGTGATAGCCCTTCGATGGCCTCGGTAACAATGTAGAAGTGCTCACAGGCATGAAGCGGCACAGCAACACCGGCCATTTGTCCAATATGATGTCCCCACATGCCACCGCAATTGACGACGAAATCAGCTGTGATCTCGCCTTGCTCTTCGCCTTTCGACCAGGAAACACCGGTGACACGGCCATTCGACTTTTGAATGCTTGTGACACGAACGCCTTCAATGATCTGAGCGCCCTTGAGGCGGGCCCCCTTCGCAAGAGCGAGTGCAATGTTGCCTGGGTCGCCCTGGCCATCCTTTGGGAGATAGACTGCCCCGGTTACATCGTCCGTATTGAGGTAAGAGTAGCGTTGTTTGACTTCGGCTGCGGAGATCTCTTCAACCTCGACGCCAAAGGCGCGCGCCATTGAGGCCTGACGATAGATCTCCTCTTTGCGCTCCTCTGTAAGTGCGACTGTAATCGAACCACAGCGCCGGAAGCCTGTTGCGACCTCCGTTTCAGCCTCCAACTCGCCGTATAGCTCTTGGCTGTATTTGGCCAGCTTGGTCATATTCTTTGACGCACGTAGCTGAGCTATGAGGCCTGCTGCGTGCCAAGTCGTGCCACATGTAAGTTGGTTGGCTTCAAGGAGGACGACGTCGGACCAGCCTTGCTTGGCGAGATGATATGCAACCGAGCAGCCTGCGATGCCACCGCCTATGATAACGGCTCGTGCGTGTGATGGGGGTTGCTTACTCATGCTCTCGACCTCGCGTTCTCAGGGTCCCAAAGTGGTTGATCTTCCTGTACGACGGCTTTGCACCGCTGGCCGAAGATTTCGACTTCAAGTTCAGTTCCAGGTTCTGACAGGTCCGATCGCACAACCCCGAGCGCAATGGATGCGTTAACGCGATAGCCATATCCGCCGGATGTTGTCTCACCGACGACTTGGCGCCGTGCCAGATGGTCGACATGTAGGGTGCATCACAACCATTCGCATCAACGAGGCAGGTGACAAACCTCTTTGCTGAGCCGCGCTGCTTTTCAAGCTGTAAAGCTTCTTTGCCAACAAAGTCGGGCTTATCCCATTTGATGAAGCGGTCCAGTCCACCTGCGAGCATTGTGTAGTCTGTTGAGAGGTCACCCTTCCATGCGCGGTAGCCTTTTTCCAAGCGCAGAGCATTCATCGCAAACATGCCGTATGGCTTAGCACCGCCCGCGATCAACGCATCATATATCGCTGGAATATTGGCATTGACTGCATGAATCTCCCAACCCAACTCTCCAGCGAAGGAAACGCGGACAAGTCGAGCGCTTTGGCCTGCGACTGGAGCTTCTTGATGTGTCAACCATGGTTGGGTGAGATCAGCATCGGTCATGCCCGCTAACAGCGTCCGAGATTCCGGACCGGTCACCACGAGGGTGCTGTAATCTTTAGTCAGGTCTACCAGAGACAGACCTTCTGGCAGTGATTTGTAGATCAATTCAAAGTCATGCCATTGCGCTGCCGCTGCTGTGATCAGCAGGATCTCATCGTCGGCGATACGCATCACTGACATTTCAGTGACGATGCGTCCTTTATCATCTGAGAAGTAGCCAAGACCGATCCTACCTACGCGCGGCAAAGCGCCGGTAATCTGCGTGCGCAACCAAGCTGCAGCGCCATCACCACTCAGCTTGAAGCGCGAGAAGCCACACAGATCAAGAACACCAACATGGTCACGTACCGCCTCACATTCTTCCCGGATGCGTGGTTCCCATGGGCCATCTCGTTCCCATGTCTCAGCAGTTTCGAGTGATGTGTCATCACCTTCGACCGCGAACCAATTGGCACGCTCCCAGCCATTCACTGCACCGAATTGCGCACCAAGCGCTTTCAGCTTTTCGTGGATTGGCGAATGCTTCTTGTCTCGTCCAGCGGGCCACTCGAAGTGAGGGAAATGCATTGCGTACTCATGGCCATAGGTTTCCATAGCCTTTTGGTAGCGATAATCATGATCGGTATAGTCGGTGTAGCGTCTTGGATCGACCGCCCACATATCCCATTCGGTCGTTCCCTCAGTAATCCACTCGGCGAGGACCTTGCCCGCGCCACCAGCCTTTACAATGCCAAAGGTGAATGCGTGCGCCTCGAAAGCATTGCGGACGCCAGGCATTGGACCGATCAATGGCAATCCATCAGGTGCATAAGGGATCGGACCGTTGATCACACGGCGAACACCTTGTGTGCCCAGTAGAGGAACTCGGCCAATCGCATCTTCGATATAGAACTCGAGCCGCTCCAGGTCATCCGGATACAATTGGAACGAGAAATCATCCGGCATCGGGTCATCCGGCGTCACCCAGTGCGCTTTGCAGTTCCGTTCATAAGGGCCGAGATTGAGGCCGTGCTTGTCCTGGCGCAGATAGTAGGAGATATCGACGTTGCGGATCATTGGCAGCTTTCTGCCATTCTCTTTCGTCCAGGCCTCGATCTCCGGTATTTCCTCCGTGAGAAAATACTGGTGGCTCATCACCACCATCGGGACGGTGCGCCCACCATAAGGCTTGAACCATTCGCCGACGCGCTGGGCGTAGTACCCTGCTGCATTGACAACATACTCACAGCGGATGTCGCCTTTTTCGGTCTGAACGACCCACTCGTTGCCATCGCGCGCAACACCAGTGGCAGGTGTAAAGCGTATGATTCGTTGCCCGAGATCCCGTGCGCCCTTGGCCATCGCCTGGGTCAGCTGTGCCGGGTCAATGTCACCGTCCAACGGATCCCACAGGCCGCCAGCAAGATCATGCGTTTCCATGAACGGGCAATGCTCTTGCAGTTCTTTTGGCGTACAGATGTCCATCTGCAAACCTTGATAGCGGCCCATACCGGCGACCTTCTCGAACTCCTGCATACGTTCCTTAGTGTGCGCGATGCGGATTGCACCGGTGACATGATAGTTCATCGGGTAGTCGACAGCGTCTGCCAGGCCACGATACATCTCCAGCGAATAACGCTGCATGTTCATCACTGCCCATGAACCACTAAAGTTCGGGCAGTTACCTGCGGCATGCCATGTTGAGCCTGACGTCAGCTCATTCTTTTCCAAAAGAACACAATCGGTCCATCCAGATTTAGCCAGGTGATACAAGCCAGATACGCCCACGGCTCCGCCACCGATAATGACGACGCGTGCGGTAGAAGGAAAATCTGACACTGCGGTTCTCCAAATTCGAATTAGTAAGTAGGAGGCGCGATCACCCAGATCACGATTGCGGGTTGGTTTGATTGGTTGCGCCAGCGGTAAGGCTCTCCGGCAAACCTGAAGGAGTCGCCAGCTTCAAGCGCATGCCAGCGACCGTCGATTTCCAAATCAAGCGTTCCGGAGACGATGTATCCGGCCTCTTCCGTATTGCGCTGCGTTGGTTTTTTCAGCGAAGAATTAGGCGCGAACTCACTGCGGACAATCTCGAACGAGCCACTGAGATCTGGCGACAGGAGTTGCTCGACTAGACCGCCTTCGGCATTGCCGAGATGGCGGCGCCCACTTGCCCGGACAATATATTTCGCTTCAGCAGGATCACTTCGGTTTTCACCGAACAAGAAACTGAGCGGTACGTCGAACACTTCAGCGATGTTTCGCAAATCATTGATTGAGGGTTCGGAAATCCCGCGTTCGATTTGGCTGATGAAGCCAACGGAGCGACCGAGACGGTCTGCAAGCTCAGTCAATGTAAGGGAACGATTCTTCCGAAGTGCCCGAATATCCGCACCAACTGAACCGGTGTTTTCACCGGCGACGTCTTCGTCTGGACGAAGTCTCTGTTGTGCAGCAACACCCATGACTGGCCACATTCAAGGAATTTATCGATTTCATGGAATATCATGTTCATGAAAAAATCAAGGGAAATTTCATATGAATGTTTCGTAGAGCCTCCGAGTTGGTGTCCTGGGTTTAGAACTGGACTACCGGGATCAGCGTTGATGGAAATTCCTCTCGCATCTTAGCCGGCCAATAAGGAATGCGCCGCCGTCTCGGCAGCAAAGAAAGCACCGTCTATCAAACCAGGACTCTGTCTGGATGTTTCGGCTGCAGCGAATACGAGGCGTCCCTGCCAAATGGGCACGCGTACAATTTCGGGACCAACTGCTGGGTGGCTTTGAGGTCCAACAAGGTCTGATGGATGGACGATGAACTTATTCGCTGACCAGTCTTCAACGAGCACGTGAAGAGGTGACAGTGCCTCCTGCCCGAAACATCTTACTAGCTGCTCGACGATAGCTGTTTGTAACTGACTGCGTTGTTCCGCTCTTACGGAATAAGGCCAACCAACAAACCCGAACAACGCGGCAGTATCGCCGTCAATACTGCAATGATCATGAACTTCCATGAGTGGGACGACGTGACTCATAATGCGGCCCGACAAGCCTGCCGATCTTCAGAACGCACGCGCGTAGACGATGACAGCCTTTGTGTGTGGAGCCATCGAGGTAGCAAGTGCGTGTAGAGACTGTGTCAGTTGAGCGGTCAGGGATGGCTGCCATTCGATCGTGTGCGCGGCGATCCGGGGGGGAACGGCAATGATAAGTTGATGCGCTCTGACGATGTCGTCCTCAAAATGCAGGAGGATCTGATTGCCCGCATCTTCGATCTTCTGCACAGGCCGATCAGTGTAAATGGTATTCGCAGGCAGTCTGGATAATAACTCGTCAATCAGGCGCGCGGTTCCGCCTGCTATCCGCATACTACCGTGTTGGGCTGGGAGGTGCATCGCCCCAGCGGGCTGATCCAAACTAGTCTCAACCACCGATGGACCTTGGGCGTATTGCTCAAAAACATCTGCTTTTAGATGTTTCAACCATTTGCTGATCGCCGGTTGGTACTCTGGCCAAACCCATGTCGGGCCACGGTCGCCGAGAGGCTGGTCAGTGAGTGGGTCAAAGAACGATTGAATCCGGCCTCCGACCTTGCTTGCCGCTTCATAGAGCTGGACCTGCCGTCCGGCATCCTTCAACAAGTTCGCGGCCGCAAGCCCGCTAAGGCCGGCACCGATAACTGCAATGTCAATATCGGAATTGCTGGGCATATTGGTCAGCCTCATAAATCCAATGACGCCATGAGGTCTTGTACAGCTCCGTCGAACACGCGGTGTTTCCCCATGCTAGATGCAAGCATCATGGCGCCCTGGAGAGTAGCCACAATGTGATGTGCAGTCTTCCGGCGCTCTGCTGGTGGTAGTTCCGCTGGGAGGTGTGCGATGAGCCAGTCGATGTTCGTCTCGAAGAAGCTTGCGACGGCGCTAGCGACCGGTTCTGGAAGGCCACTGCTTTCTGCGCCAAGCAACCCGCAAAGGCACATCTTGTCAGAGCTTGTCAGTGCCTGGCGATAAACTCGGGTGAAGGCAAATACATACTGCTCTGCGGTCTTGGCATCAGCAATCTCAGCTTCGATGGCTGCAAGGAAGCGCTCCTTGTAACGATCGATCAGCGCAAGCCCCAGGTCTTCCTTCTTGCGGAAGTAGTAGTGAACGCTTGAGCTTTTGATGCCCAGCTCATCAGCTAACTCCCGGAAGCTTACGGCGTGATAGCCGCGCAGGCGCATACTGCTTTCTGCAGCATCAAGCAATGTATCCAACGTGTTCGACACAGCTTCACCACCTCGTGAACCAACCTATCAGTAGATAGTCTTGACATAGATTGATGCTGATGGCAAGTTTTGTCTATCGACTGATAGATAGATGGATGGATTGAGAAGATGCAGGTTTACGAGTTCGAGGGCTTCCCTAACTCTGCGCGTGTTCGGATCGCTCTTGCTGAAAAGGGGCTATCCGATAAGGTTGAGTTTGTGAGTGTCGACGTTACCAAAGGTGAGCACAAGAAACCAGAATTCTTGGCGAAGAACCCCGCTGCGACAGTGCCTGTCTTAGAGCTTGATGACGGGACAACGATTGCCGAGTGTTCCGCGATCACCGAATATCTCGATCATCTCGATGGCGAACCAACGCTCACCGGGCGCACACCGAAAGAGCGTGCGGTTGTTCACATGATGCAGCGATGGGCCGAGGCCGGACTGCTTGATGCCGTGGCCACTTACTTCCATCATGCGACACCAGGATTGGGACCGGACATTAAAGGTTATCAATGTGCAGAATGGGGTAATCACCAAAAAGAACGTGCGGTTGCCGGGATGCGTTATCTGGATGGCATTTTGTCTAAGCAACCTTACCTGGCTGGCGAGGATTTCTCAGTGGCCGACATTACGGCTTACGCGGGATTGCGGTTTGCAGCGGCAGCTAAGGTTGACGTGCCGGCAGACTGCGCCAACTTAACGGCATGGAATGAGCGGGTTGCTGCACGTCCGAGCATTGCTGGTTAAAGCAAGATGATTAGCATGACGTCGCCCTACGTTATTGGAGATACCGATGGAACTGAATGCAGATTTTTCAAAGCGGGTGGCGATGCATGCTGCCAAAATCCCCTGAAAGGCATCACCAATGCCGGGTGTCGACCGCCGCATGTTGGATCGTCTGGGCGATGAGGTCGCCCGGGCAACCTCGATCGTACGGTATGCACCGGACAGCTCCTTCTCACCTCATGTCCACACCGGCGGTGAAGAGACCGCGCGAGACGGTGGAGCACTCTCATTCGCGCCGCGCACTGTACTCAAGAAAGCTGTTAGTGAGTTGGCGAGCACCGGCTACCGAATGATTGCGGGACTTGAGGTCGAGTTCCACATCTTCAGGGTCAAAGACTCACATGCTGAACCAGCCAGCAGTGGCATGCCGGCAAGGCCCGCAGACGTCTCTTACATTACCCGCAACTTTGAGCTGCTGGGGGAGTCGCGGTACGATGCTTTCGAGGGCATCGTTGATCAATTGCGCGCGCATTGTATCGCTCTCAATCTATCCATCAGAGCGATAGAAGCTGAGTTCGGTCCTAGTCAGCTGGAAGTGGTGTTCGATCCTGGTGATCCACTTGAGCAGGCGGACACAATGGTTTTGTTCCGCTCAATGGTGAAACAGTTATGCGCGCGCCAGGGGCTGCATGCCACCTTTATGTGTCGCCCCAAGTTGAACGCGTGTGCAGCAAGTGGCTGGCATCTACATCAATCAATTGTCGATGCCAGCTCTGGCAAGAATATCTTCGTACCTGGGGCAGATGGGAAGTTGTCACTGCTGGGAGGGCAGTGGATTGCAGGACTCCTCCAGCACGCAGCTGAGTCATGCCTGTTGACGACCCCGACTGTGAATGGGTATCGCCGCTATCAGCCCCATCAACTTGCTCCCAATCGGATCCAATGGGCGCATGATAATCGCGGTGCAATGATACGCGCCTTGCTCCAAGTAGGACACAATGCCAGCCGTATCGAAAATCGGGTCGCAGAACCTGCAGCCAATCCCTATTACGCATTCGCTAGTCAGATCTTCAGTGGATTGAGCGGGATCAGAAACGGACTGCCTTTACCGGAGCCGGTGGAGGAGCCGTACGACGACAGCGCGCCGAAACTGCCAACCAATCTCGGCGAAGCCATCAACTTGTTTGCAGCAAGAGATCTTTACAGGGTGGCGCTGGAACAGACGTTTGTGGATTACTACACGCAACTCAAACGCGCCGAATGGGAGCGATACATTTCTGCAATTTCCGACTGGGAACAAAGCGAGTATTTTTCGCTTCTTTAGAATTGGACGAAAGGCAAGCAGCAGCCAACATCAACTCTGAGAAGTTGATCTGCATCCCGTTGGCTGCCACAACTACTTTCAGCTTATATCTATTCGATAGCCAGCTCGAGGAAAGTGAACGCAAACCGTTCCGGCCTCTTCGCTGGTCCTCTCAACGGCAAGGGGTTCTGCATCCGCATAGCGGACAGTGCCTTCGACAGGTTGTTCTCCTCCATCCACATCAGGGTGAACCGTGACCGGCACGCCAACTGTTAGGCCTTGCGGATCATTCGAGGCCACACCTTTTGGTGTTACTGGATCGAGGCTCTTAGCACGGGCAATGGCGTCTTCAGGGCTCATCGCACTGTAAGGTCCATGGCCAAGTTCGCGGACGTTGGTTTCCCATCGGACCAAATCGGTAAACTCCGAGAGCATGGAAGGGCCACCATCCCAACGCCCACGGACAAACCAGACAACATAGTAGATCTGGGCATCGATAGCGGCTGGCTCTGTGCCGAGCAAGAAGGGACGGCCATCGCGCAGTTGCATGTTGAGCCATGACAGCGGCGCACGCATCTGCGATACAAGATGGGGTAGCTGGGCATTGGCTTTCTTGAGGCCTTCGGCCCAGTCTGCACCCAGATAGAGACGCCCGCGATCTTCAGCAAAGTCTTGAGGCAATGCATCTCCTGCGGAACCAAGAACGAGCTTCACTGCGAGATCAAAAAATGCGCCATCGGTCCAACGACTGAGAGCCCACATCAGGCCGACTTCCGTGGTCGGCATATAAGTTGGGTTGGGATGGCGCCGTTCAAGCTCGCGGACAATTTCCTGGCTGTCACAGTAGATATCCGCGCCAATTTGCATGACGGGAGTGCGGCGATAACCACCGGTCAGTGGCGTCAGCATTGGCTTTGGTGGCAGGCGCGGGATTTCAACGTCCCGCCAACCGAGGCGCTTAATACCGAGTGCAACCCTGACCTTTTCGGCAACGGGCGATTGCGGATAATTGTGCAGGATTATTTCAGAGGCCGCATCAGACACATTAAGTTCCTTCTTCTCAATCAGTAATCGCGATTACGGATTTGCGCCGAGTGCGTTTGCAAGCGATGGAAAGTCATCGACGATGATATCGTGGATCGGGTTTGGTTCTGGATCTGGTGGGCTGTCATTGCCCCATTCACGTGGGCGCTTAACAAATGCCGTGTTGTAGCCCCGGCTCTTGGCAGCATCGAGATCAAAGTTGTGGCAGGCAACCATACAAATCTGCGAAGGCTCAAGCTGCAGATAGTGCGCGACGGTATCGTACGCTTCAGGCAAGATCTTGTACTTGCCAATTGCCTCGCAGGAGAACACGGCGTCCCATGACAGTCCGTTACGCCGTGCCGTATCCATGATGATGCGGAAGCTCAAGATCGTGAATGATGCGCACATATACTTCTCGCGCAACTTTGGCAGGACAGCAGGAAAGTCAGACCAGCACTCGAAGTTGTGCGGCGCATCGTAAGCAATGGTATGACGCTCTTCTTCAGTAAAAGCCTCAAGGCCATTTTCCGTAATGACTTCTTCCAATGCCATCCGGTGGGCGCCGTCGAAGTTGTAACCCGGTGGTTCGTCTTTGCCCAGGTTCAGCATTTTGCCGAGACCTTTTCGACGAATATCGTTCGCAATATCGTGCCAGTTTCGCTCAAGGCCATGCTTCGCGCCGGTCTCTGAGAGGATCGTCTTAAATCCAGTATGCCAATCAAGGATCGTGCCGCCGGTATCAAAAGTCAGGGCCCGTACATCGCTTAAGCTCATCTTAGTTCCTTTCAGTGAGTCCAAAGTGGCCGGCGTGGAATATACATCGCCATACTGCAACTGTCGGAAGCACTTATGCAATCTCTGACGACGCGAGATTAAGCTTGCTGGCTGCCGACTGACTAAACTGCGCCGGTAAATTCACCGCGCGCTGGATAACTATTGGCAATCGCGAAATCAAGCGCAGCTACAAGTTCTGAGAAGTGTGGGCGGACGAATGGCATGGTTTGAACAGAGCCATAATAGAGCGTTTGTTCAGGTGTCACCATAAACAAACCTGGCTTGGAAAATAGTGCAGGTTCTTCAATGCCAATGGAGGTTTTGCCGCGCGATGTGGAGATATACAGCCCCCATTCCCTCGCATTCGTAAGAGGCAGTCCATAACCAAATTTCAGGTTTGTTGCATTGATCTTTTCAGCCATCGCTTGGGTGCGCTCCTGATCATCCGAGCTGATAGCAATGGTGTCTACTCCGCGCTCTCTGAAGGCTGGTGTTTGCTTCTCAAGTTCGCTGAGGTAGTTGGCGCAGATCGGACAGTGAAGTCCACGATAGAGGCAGATCACAGTACCGCGCTCCGCGGATTGCGCCGATAGATCGAATGCTCCGTTCTTCAGTGTCTCAACTGCTAGAGAAGGCGTCTTCTGACGTGGGATCAGCATGTCTGTATGTCCTGACAACATCGTTTCTGGTGCTGTCAGAGTGAATATCAGGTGTGCCCGCGATCAAAATCCGAAAATAGCGATCAAAACACCTGAAATTGAGTGCGGCCTAAGCACGAGACATCGATCGCTTCTCCCACGAAAGGATTGCAAAACGGCAAGAGCAATAGCGGATTTCTCAGGACTTGGGAGGAAGGCGTGCCTCAATCCCTGTCAATTCTTCATAAGCTTTGATGACCGCGGTACAGCCTTCGTCACCATGTCCTTTGTTGGATGCCAGCGCGTACATTTGATGGACTGAATCTGCAACGAATCCGGGAAGGCCAGCCTGCTCCAGCCAACGTGCGTAGTAGCGCACATCCTTCATGGCATTGTCCAAAGATATATGCTGAGCGAAGTCTCTATTGAGTGTAGCCTCGCCGTAGAGGTCCATCATTCCCGACTTTCCACCTGCGGCGGAAATGATGCCGATGACCTTTGTCATGTCGAGGCCATCCTTGGCCGCGAGGGCAAAGCCCTCGCACCAACTCAAGACATTGGTAAACGCGATGTAGTTGTGGATCAGCTTGAGTCTTATGGCATGTCCAGCAGGGCCAACATGGAAGATGTTTTCGGCATATGTCTCGAATAAGGGCGTTAGCTCGGCCAGCAAGTCTTCCTCGCCACCGAACAGAATGTTGACTTCACCGCGATCTGCATGCATCGGCGTACGCGTCATTGGAGCCTCGCAGTAACGCACGCCGAGACGTTCACATGCGGACGCCATCGTTTCCACGTGCTCTGGTGAGGTCGTTGTGTTATCTAGAAGAACGGCGCCGCTCTTCATCATGGAGAGCGCACCATCTTCCCCCAGCATCAAGCTTTGAACAGCTTCCGCCGTCGTGATGCAGATACCGAGAACATCGACATCACCCGCGATCGCAAGAATATCGCTTTCAGATTTGGCACCAAGTTCAATCACATTCGAAACTGCTTGCTGGTTGAGGTCGTTGACTGTGACATCAATGCCGTGTTTCAGCATGTTCTTGACAAGACCACGGCCCATGCCGCCGAGGCCGATGTACCCAACGCGAGCAGAAAACTTGGTACCCAAGGTACTCTCCCCAATTCAACAATTTAAATCGTTCTTACATCTATGTCTGATCATCAAGCTTCTGCGGCGCCACATCGACAGACACGCCAACCGAATGTGCCCCGCCGCCAAGAAGCACGCCACTGATTGGCGCAACATCATCATAGTCGCGACCATAGGCAAACGTGATGTGTTCGTTATGGGGAACCATATTATTGGTAGGGTCGAAGTCGACCCAACCTGTCTCAGGCGCCCATACTGATACCCAAGCATGCGAGGCATCCGCACCTTGCAATCTCTCTTGCCCCTCAGGTGGGTGAGTAAGGATGTAACCGCTGACGTAGCGAGCAGGCAGGCCTAGTGAACGAAGGGCCGAAATCTGTAAGTGAGCAAAATCCTGACAGACCCCTCGTTTCAATTCCAGCACAGTCTCGACCGGTGTTGAGACATCGGTCGCTGTGGGATCAAAAGCAAAGTCTTCGAAAATGCGTCGGGTGAGATCACGCACCCCAAGCAAGATTGGCTGACCTTCTGGAAACGAAGGCCTAGCGTAGTCGGCAAGTTGATTGAGGCGGCGTCCGTGCCGCGAGTTGGCTGCGTATTGAGAGACGCTCGCGCCATCGTTAAGCTGCCCCAAGGGGCCGCCACCATCGATCAAGTTTCGCCAATCTGACGTCGCTGCAAGATCAATGGTTGGTGGTGGTGTAACGTCGATCTCGGTCTCGGAAGTCACAACCAGCAAGTTGTGATCAGATTCAATCTGCAGCAGATTGAAGGGGTTGCCGAACAAGTCAAAACGATAAGGCTTTATCTCAAAGCGAGGTTCGGTAGACAGCCTATGGCGAATGATCGATTGGTGATCAACGACCCGCGGACTAAGCCTCAGCACATGGAATGATTGGTTGACCACCGCACCATAATTGTAGGAGGTCCGGTGTGTGATCCGATATCTTGCGATCTTGGAGCCGGTCATGGCAATAGCCGTGTGTGAACCCGCTGCGGTTGGTCTTCGGTGAGGCTGAAGTACCGCCTCGAAATTGTATCAGAGAGTTCTGGAAGTTTGGCGAGCAGGTCATCCAGTAACGCTGCAAGTTCAGAGCGTTGGCCGCTGGGATCGGTATTGCGCAGCTGTTCGATATCGGCGAGGCGAACCTGCGTCAGCGTATCAAGTGCGAGACGTTGTTCGGGTGTGCGCACCGCATCCGTCGAGGCTTGCGGCATCCGCGTCATGTGTTCGGAAACCGCGCGCAACTGATACGCCAGACTGCGCGGGTTCTGTTCGTCGATCAAAAGCAGATCGAGTACCAGCGGGAACGTTGGTGCGAAACGATACCGCGATCGATACGTCATAAAGCTATCAGCTGTCTCAAGCAGGAACGCGAGACGCTCGGTCTCCTCACTCTCATCGAAGCTCTCAACAAGAATACGGCGCAGAAGTTCGGCCATTTGAGAGGCGCGTTCTAACCGGCGTCCGAGATCCATGAAGTGCCACCCGAAGTTCCGGGTCATGTTCTCGTGCATCAGGCCATTGAATGCCGCTAGTTGTGCAATGCGGCTGTTCAGGCGATCAACTAACTGCGCTGCGGCGTCGCTGGACGAGGAGGTTTGCTGCCTGCTCGTGAGGTCATTCAAAAGCCTCCATGCATCCAATGAAAGGCGGTCTCTCGTTTGTCGAGCCAGACGTCGGATATTCTGAAATGTGGTGCGGATGCCGTAAGGATTTCCTCCCGCCGAGAATAGCTCCTCAATGCGATCTTCAAGCGTGACATCTCCATTCGTCGAACCGTTTGGGCTGTGCTCAGCCCATTTTGACTCAATAATGCCAATAGCATTCTCGGCAGCTTCTGTTCGACGAATTGGCCGAAGATCTTCATCGCCACGGTTCAGCGCATTGCGCATGACGCGCATGGTCCAGTCGGCACGTTCGACATAGCGACCGAGCCAGTAAAGATTATCGGCAATGCGGCTAGGAAGGCGCGCCCCGACACGCTGGACTTGTGACTCCTCTTCCGAGATCCGCCACCTCGAGTAGTGCGGTCCCTGTGGTTCACTGCTAATGACCCAGACATCGCTCGATTGACCGGTTTGGGATACCAGTCCGACAGAGTTGTTTTGATCTAGCACCATTGCCAGTCCGCCAGGCATCACAAAAACACCATTTGCCGTATTTGCTGCGAACAGGCGGATTGCAGTCGGCTTCGGCTTCATGCCCTGTTCCGACCAAACAGGGGCCGTGGCCAGCGGCATGGCTTTCTGGGCTACGTAGGATTCGCCGTTGAGTTCCAGTTCCTTGATAAGTGATGCACGTGAAGCATCTTCGAGATCGGCAGGTGACAAAGCACATTGCGCATGGCCCGGCCGTGCCGTGGCTTCGTATGCGGATCGGATCAGGTAGGAATCCAATTCTGCTATGACTTGTTTGCGAGCGCCTGGTTCGCCGAGCCATATGCGCGGTGTGTCTGGGATAATCAGTTCCTCGCCATTGATGCGCTCTGACAAAGCGGCAAGGTAAGCGGGTAGCCCTCTGTTCTCAACGATTGCCGTTCCCAGAGTATTGGCCATGAGCGCAGGGTTTTGACGAATGGACTCAACTAATCCCGCGGGACCCAGAAAGCCACTAGGATCAAGTTCGAGAGGATCAGATTTGCCACCTTCAACCGCTCGTACCAGCAAGTCGATCTGTTGTAGGCCAGCTAGGGTCTTGTGGAAGACTTGGTCGCCTACCACTTTCAGATCCGCCCCCTCGATGAGAAGGTAGCCGAGATAGCGCGCCACGTAGGCGTGGCTGAGATAGGTTTCATGATCCGGGGAAGGTCCTAGGATGGCAATGTTCGAAGCATTGCTTCCTGCACGACCAGACAGCTCCTGCGCGAGTTCCTGGTAAAACGCGGAGATCCGGCGTGCGTTGCACGCGCGGAAGAGTTGAGAGCAAACCTCTGCCAGCACGACGCGGTTTGCCAAGGCATAGCCATGCCCAGCCAGTGTCTCGGCATGTGTATCCATAACATGCCATTGCCCGTCTTTATCGCGTACGAAATCAAGCGCCAGGAAAGTCAGTCTTGGCAGGCCAAATTCGATTCCATGAAGCGGCCTCAGAAAGGACGGGTCGTTGAAAACCAGCCCCGATGGCAACAGATCTCCTGAAAGTAAATTCTGCTCAACGTATAGGTCGCCGAGCAGTGCTTCGTAGAGATGGACGCGTTGGACACAAGCGCGTTCAAGCAGAGCAAAATCGTCGCTAGAGAGAATGAAGGGTATGAGATCAAGATGCCAGGGCTGCTCAGCGTTATCGGGATCGGTAAAACTATCCAGGGTCAGTCCATTCTCAACGATGCGCCGCTGGATGCGTTCTGTCGTTGCATGGCCTCGCTCAACGCCCTGTTTTTCAAGGAAGCTGACAAGCGCCTGCCAATGCGGGCGGACTGTGCCGTCCGCTGCGATCATTTCATCGTAACCGGAAGCACCATAACCGGAAATGAGGTTGCTGAGCCCCGACGAAGACGCCGTCGCAACAGCTGTATTATTGTTATCCAATGCCTCGATCGCCTCGCTAACGGAGCGACTGTTGTCTGCCGAGTCGTACGCCAGCGTGGCTGCAACGTCGCGTTGTCCACGTATACGCAATAATTCTCGCAATGTCGCTAGCAACGAAGTCACGCCGCAGCCCTTTTTATCACCAAAACCGAGTTAACTACGATTGGTTCAAGCCTTGGAAACAAGACAGAGTAACATTGGAATCAATGGCTTAGTCTGAGGTCCAGAGTATAAGGGTAGTCAGCATTTTCGAGCTTGCGTGGTGTCTCGATCGGCCCAGCGGTGTGCCCCATGGCTTCGAAGCGCGCCAGTCGGCGCCCTTCAGCTTCATAGGCATTGATCGGAAACGTATCCGGCGCTTTGCCGCCCGGATGAAAGACATGATATCGGCAACCACCAAGCGAACGGTTGGTCCAGAGATCAACAACATCCAGGATAAGCGGCGTGTGAATGCCGATCGTTGGGTGTAGCGCGCTGGGTGGTTGCCAGGCCCGGAAGCGGACACCGGCAACGCCTTCGCCGTTGGTGCCAGTGGCAGCGAGTGGCACTTGCACACCTGCGCATTGAATGGCGTGGCGGCCCGGAACGAGACCTTTGGCCTTCACTTGTATGCGTTCAAGTGAACTATCAACGTATCGCGCCGTACCTCCCGGCGCACCCTCTTCACCAAGCACATGCCATGGCTCCAAGGCTTGTCGAAGTTCAAGGTTGACACCGCCATAGGTCACTTCGCCAAACTTAGGGAACCTGAATTCAAAGTGTGGCGCAAACCAGCTGTCATCAAAAGCAAAACCAAACGCACGCATATCGTCGAGAACAGATTGAAAGTCCTGCCAGACGAAATGTGGAAGCATGTAGCGGTCGTGTAGATCAGTCCCCCAACGAACCAGCGAGTGGCGGTAAGGCCGATCCCAGAACATTGCAATTAACGCGCGAAGTAACAGTTGCTGGGCGAGGCTCATTTGGGCATGCGGCGGCATCTCAAATGAGCGGAACTCGATGAGACCCAACCGGCCGGTAGAGCTATCCGGCGAATACAGTTTATCGATGCAAACCTCAGCTCTGTGCGTATTGCCCGTCACGTCGATCAACAGGTTGCGGAATAGGCGATCGACGAGCCAGAGGGGCAACTGATTACCATCATCTGGTCCTGGTACCTGCGCCATCGCAATCTCTAGCTCATAGAGCTGTTCGTGCCGCGCTTCGTCGACGCGTGGCGCCTGACTTGTCGGCCCGATGAACAACCCGGAGAAGAGATACGATAGGGATGGACGGTGCTGCCAATAAGCAATGATGCTGGATAACAGATCTGGACGCCGGAGAAACGGGCTGTCGGCCGGTGTCGCGCCACCGAGAACAATATGATTGCCGCCGCCGGTGCCTGTGTGGCGGCCGTCCAGCATGAATTTCTCTGTTCCAAGCCGGCACTGGAATGCTTCCTCGTAGAGTGTCGTGGTTGTCTCGACAGCTTCTGACCAGTCCTTGGCAGGATGAACATTGACCTCGATAACACCCGGGTCTGGAGTTACTTTGATGATGTTCAATCGTGGATCACTCGGCGGCTCGTAGCCTTCAATGCGAACCGGTGTGGCACACGCCTTTGCAGCTTCCTCGATAGCACCTGCCATGGCTGCATAGTCTTCAGCATCGTAGAGCGGTGGCATGAAAACACACACTTGCCCGTCGCGCGCTTCAATCGCCATGGCCGTCCGCACGCTTCCGAAGACCTCATTGGTGCCGCCCGGCGCAGTCTGTGGAGCTTCGAGTGTGACCGTGCGACGCTGATATAGAATGTCGGTGCGGGTCGGCAGCGGTTCATGCTGGCTCAATGGATCCCGCTGCTGAACATGTGGATACTGCACAGGGCTAAGATAGGCCAGGCCACCAAGTGGAAGCCGAAATCCAATCGGTGAGTCGCCAGGCATCAGATAGAGTTTGTCTCTGCGCGTCTTCCAACGCTCTGTGACCCAGCGACGTCCGCGATCTTTGGTTTGCCAGACCTGAATTGGAAGTACATATCCTGCCGGCGTGGTCAAGCCGCGATCAAATGCACGGATCAGTCGCGCGCGCTCTGCCTCATCCTCCAACTCGTTGTCGCGAACATTGACCCCTATCGGTAGTTTCTGCTCGCTCAACGCGAAGTGTGCTGCATCTTCATAGGCTTCTATTGCACTATCTGATGGCAATCCCAGCTGACGGCAAAGCTCTTTCGCGAGGTTGTTGGCGTCTTCTACACCGGCTGGCTCTGTAGGAACTTCCTCGGCCACGAGGTTGTCATCTGTCCAGATCGGCTCGCCGTCGGCACGCCAGTAAACGGCAAATGCCCATCGCGGGAGCTGCTCGCCGGGATACCACTTGCCTTGTCCGAAATGCATAAGGCCGCCATTGGCGTACCGCTTTGCGAGGCGTCGAACCAAGTCCTCGGCAAACTTGCGTTTGGTCGGACCAACAGCCTCATTGGTCCATTCGCCGCCTTCCATATCATCAACTGAAACAAAGGTCGGCTCACCACCCATCGTAAGGCGGACGTCGCCATCCTTAAGGTGCCGATCGACAATCTCGCCGAGTTCCTGGATTTCTTTCCACTGGACATCAGTGTAGGGTTTGGTCACACGTGGGCTTTCGCGCAGGCGCGTGACATTCATCTCAAAATCGAACGAGACCTCAGCCTTGTCATGGCCGCCGCTAATCGGAGCGGCAGACGAATAATGTGGTGCAGCGGCAAGTGGAATGTGACCCTCGCCAGTTAGGAGACCAGAGGTTGGATCCAGGCCAACCCATCCAGCACCCGGCAGATATACCTCTGCCCATGCGTGGAGGTCGGTAAAATCGACATCTGTGCCAGCAGGCCCATCCAACGGTTTGACGTCGGGTGTGAGCTGGATCAGGTATCCGGACACGAAGCGGGCAGCGAGGCCAAGGTTGCGCAGGATCTGAACCAGCAACCAACTACTATCTCGACACGATCCGGAACCAAGATCCAGTGTTGTTTCGGGAGCCTGCACACCCGCTTCCATGCGGATAAGGTAGTCGATGTCTTGTTCGACTTTCTGGTTGAGAGCAACAATGAAGTCGAGTGTATTGTCAGTTTCCAGCGCAGCGACATCGCTGAGATATTGCTTGAGGCGTGGGCCATGTGGTTCACATACGAGGTAGGGCGCCAGTTCTGCCTTTTCAGTCTCGCGATAGGTGAACGGCCACTCGCCAGCATAGTCCTCGATGAAAAAATCAAACGGATTTATGACTGCCATGTCAGCAACCAGATCCACAGTTACTTCAAACTTCTCAGTCTTCTCTTGGGGAACGATCCTCGCGAGAAAATTNCCGAATGGGTCTTGCTGCCAGTTAATGAAATGCTCTTTTGGCGTGATNCTTAAAGAGTAGCTGAGTATCTGCGTACGACTNTGGNGGGCTGGTCTGAGGCGTATCACCTGCGGACCCATATTGATCAAACGATCATAAGCGTATGTTGTCCGATGGGTAATCGCGGCATGCATTGACATAGACGCTGGCTTTCGCGTTCTGGTTTCAAGGGTGGCGGCGGATCAACTCTTGGGCCTGACTTGCACAAAGTAACGATTATTCAGCAACGCAATACATCGACATCGCTGTAGTGTCGATTGTCATATTGGCACCGATCGTTACTTGCTCGCGGTCCAGTTTGTTGCTGCTCAAGGCAAAGCGCGACAGAAGACATTCTAGAACAATAGGTGAATATTCTTGCACCTGACTAGGCCGTCAAATGCACAGTTTGTNGGCAGATTGGGCAAAGTCCAACCAGTGGGAGCCGATGTGGCCTTCAGCACATCTAGGATGCTCGCGCCTCCATGCATCCAGGCGATCAAGTCACGCTTTGGACAGCAACTTTGTCTATTGCCCTCATTCTCGTCTGTCGAAGAGTCGGATGGGTGTATTCTGGAGTAAAATAGTAGACAATAATCTGCCGGGTCGAAGTGTCATCCTTAAAGTCGAACTCCGNAATGTCAGAGTTCGTGGATATGAGGTGCAGAAGCTTTCGCAGCGATACGATGCATGAGAAGCCGAATGTCAAAATNTNCGCTGATANCAATTGCGATCNGCTTGACAGTAACAGCGTTTGTGAGCGCAAGACCAGCGAACGCCGGACAAAATACGCTCGNAGCAGGCGAAGACTTACCGGGTGGCGCGGCCACCGCTAGAGCGAGTACGAACAATCGCAATGCCTTTTCTNACGCATCCGGCAATCTAAGTTTTTCGAACGAGTTCGATTTCAAGATCGGCAACGCNATGTTTCGNAAGCTCTGGGTGTCATCCCCCGCTTCAACACGCTCCTCGGATGGTCTCGGTCCTCTCTACAACGCCCGCTCGTGCCAGCGCTGCCACTTGAAAGACGGGCGCGGCCATCCTCCGCAAGCCAACTGGCCGGAGGATAATGCTGTTTCGATGTTTTTGCGCTTGTCGGTGCCACCGCAAACGGACGAGCATCTTCGCCTCCTGAANGAAGGACGTATCAACGTTGTGCCAGAGCCAACCTATGGCACACAGCTTCAAGATCTCGCCATCCAGGGGCATCCCGGCGAAGGCCGAATGCACATCTCCTATAAGGAACGGCAGATCAGATTGGCGGATGGCACCACCGTATCACTGCGCGAGCCGAGTTACCGCATCACTAATCTCGGGTATGGGCCGCTGCACCCCGATCTAATGATATCGCCCCGGGTCGCGCCGCAGATGATCGGACTTGGGCTATTGGAGGCAATCCCAGAGGCTGCAATTCTGGCCAGTGCCGATCCGGATGATCGCGATGGCGATGGCATATCTGGAAAGTCGAACCGTGTTTGGTCGCGCGTGTACCAAAAAGTCGTGCTCGGACGGTTTGGATGGAAGGCTGGCATGCCAAATATTCTTGAGCAGTCAGCCAGCGCTTTTGCAGGCGATATCGGTATTTCCAGCGACCTGTTCCCCAATCCCTTTGGCGACTGTACGCCAGCTCAAACAGCTTGCAAGAAGGCGCCTCACGGGGAAAGCGGCGGAGACCCGGAAATCAAACGCTCGCTGATGCGTCTGGTGGCTTTCTATTCCCGCAACTTGGCGGTGCCGCGCCGCCGTAAGCCGAACGATCCGGGTATACTCGCCGGTAAGAAGCTATTCCACGATACCGGTTGTGCAAGCTGTCATCGCCCCAGCTTTACAACTGGCGAAGGCAGTCCAAACGCCAATCTGCGTAATCAGAAAATCTGGCCTTACACCGACTTGCTGTTGCACGACATGGGGGATGGTCTTTCTGACAATCGCCCTGAGGGCCGTGCCGATGGCCGCGAGTGGCGAACCCCGCCGTTGTGGGGCATTGGATTGACGAAGACCGTAAGCGATCACACATTCTTTTTGCATGATGGTCGGGCGCGCAACATTCTTGAGGCAATCCTTTGGCATGGTGGCGAAGCGAAGACTTCGCGTGATAACTTCGCCAAACTCTCCAAGCAGGATCGTGAGCGTCTAATAGCTTTTGTGGAGTCACTGTGATGCGGNAACGAACATCGATTCCCATTGCTGCTTGCACAATTGTGTTTNGCTTGTTCGCAACTGCAGCGCTAATGGGTGGAGCAGCCCGATCCGCACCAGCAGATTTTGATCACCGCAAACTTGCAGAAGTTGCGCGCACTAATTTCATTATACCCAAGTATCTGAAGCTTGAGGCTGGCATAAAAACACTCCGGANGGCTATTTCTGCGTTATGCCGGACGCCGGATAATCAACAACTACAGTTTGCCCGAAAGGCTTTTCGAAATGCTGTAGCATCCTGGGGAACGGTAGAGATTATTCGTTTCGGCCCGGTCGCAAAGCAGAACCGGCTTGAGCGTTTGTTCTACTGGCCGGACCGAAAGGGTCGTGGTCGCCGTCAGGTGCTGCGCCTACTGTACGCCAAAGACAAAAGCGTACTTGATCCACGCCAGCTTGCCGCAAAGAGTGTCGCCGTCCAAGGACTCACCGCGCTTGAGCTCGTTTTGTTCAGCAAAGCTTCTGATCAGCTTGCATCAAACGGGACCGATAGNTTTGCCTGCAATTACGCAACGGCGATCGCTACCAACCTACATAACATTGTTGCCGCGATCGTGCAGGAATGGATGCCTGGTGGTGAGTTTGAATTAANTTGGAGTTCGCCCGGGCCGCAAAACCAAGCGTACCTCTCNCCAAGTGAAGTATCCNTCGAACTGGTAAAGACTCTGGATCATGNTCTTGAGAACTTGCGGGATAGGCGGATAGCACCAGTTCTCGGGTTTGGTAAGAACCGTCGACGAAAGTCACGCCCAGTACTGTGGCGCAGTCAGAGTTCGATGATCTTGATCAACGCCAATATAGAGGGGCTCTACGCGTTGTTGTTCCAAGGTGGACTTGTCGATGCCTACATCGCCAGCAAACCTCACAAGGGGGAGCGTGCCGAGGATCTCATGGCGAGCATCAAGAGCGAGTTTGAGTTGATGATTGGCATGTCACGCCAAATGGCTTCCGAAGCCGATCCCTTCTCTGATCCAGACATCGNTGGGCGGCTTGTGCCGATAGGGTTTCCGTTACGAAACATCCGTCATAACGCCGTGACTGAGCTGAAGTCGGCAGCCGGCTTGGCAATTGGGTTTAATGCTTCAGATGGAGATTAAACGCCGGACATTCGTAGGAGGATTGGCCTCATCCATCTTAGCAGGGACACCTGGTGTTGCCGCAGGCGGTAGCGTGGAAGCCGTGTTTGCGGCCAACATTGTTGAGCGCAATGGTGGCTTTGCCGCTGTCGCCTACAGCGCCCAAACGGGGCTACTACGAAAGCAGTCTCTGCCGGGCCGTGGGCACGACTTGACTTACAATCAAGCAACCGGGCTCCTCNTTGCCTTTGCCCGAAGGCCTGGGAACTTCGCCGTTGCGTTTGACTATCGCGGCAACAGAGCACCGATCACTTTTACGACGCCGGCANACCGCCACTTCTATGGTCATGGTGTTTTCTCGATTGACGGGAGGCTACTCTACGCGACAGAGAATGACTTCGAGAACGCGGCTGGGATTATCGGCATCTATGATGTTCAAGCAGGCTTTAAACGACTCGGCGAACTCAAATCCTATGGGGTTGGGCCGCATGATATTGCGCTACTGAGTGATGGTCGCACTTTGGTTGTCGCGAATGGTGGAATTGAAACCCACCCATTGAGTGGGCGCAAGCCACTTAATCTNGCGGCGATGAAATCGTCACTCACCTACATCGACCGAGAGACTGGAGATTTGTCGGAGCAGCATGAGCTGTCAGGAGATCAACAAAAGCTTTCGATACGGCACTTCGATGTGGCGCGAAACGACGTGGTCGTTCTGGGATGCCAGTTCAAAGGTCCCAAATGGCAAGAAGTTGATCTTGTTGGCTTCCATCAGCGCGGACATGATATCGAGTTTCTAGCCAGCAGCCCAGCTGTCACACGTGCCCTTCGACACTACGTTAGTTCAATAGCTGTCAGCCAGGATAGGACGAGAGTTGGCATCACCTCTTCACGTGGTGAGCAGATCGTTTATGTCGGTGTCGAACAAAAGAAGATTGTCGGGATATCAAGATTTTCCGACGTGTCAGGCGTTGCACCAGATCGACGTGGTGGATTTGTGCTCACAGGCGGATACGGGCATTGGACGGCGGGTGCGCCGCAGCCCGACTCAATCAAACGTGAGGCGTGGTCATGGGACAACCATGCAATTGCAATCTAGGGCTCATGTAACGTCACGTTCGCGTCAGACGAGTCTGGTTGTNGGATCCAATGAGCAATTCGTAGCTCTTGATCATGGCAGGAAATACCAGCGCCCAGGCAATCCCTNTAACCGCCAGCTTGACCCAGAATGGNTCGCCGATCGTTATGGCTCCATACTGGGCTGCCCCATAGTACGCAACTGGGCCAAAGAATAATCCTAGCAATGCTGATTTAAAGGCAGCATGCGTCGCTAGAAGAGAGATCGTCGCTGGAATGGCCGTTGCAAACGCCAGCCAAAGACCGAAGATCCAANTCGGTGCGAAAAGTTCATTAGGCCAGTGTGCCGAATAGATGAGAGCGTCTGTCGNATAAAATACGACNTCTGCTGCAGCCGCAATCACGATTGCCAGAGCAAAGAACAAAAGNTCTTNTCTNGGATTGTGCGCATAAGCAAGCTGAATTGCCAACAAGACGGCGGCACCCGCTACTCCAGGCCACCAAAGTCCGTTAGCAGCACCAATCACAAAGACCAGCCAGACCACTTGAAAACGGACGATTGCAAACACTGCGGATAGCGTTGTCATGTNGGCCCAGCTCCAGCGTTTATCCCGCCCTAATCCTTNGCTCGTCCGGCTGCCAGAAAACCAACAACCGCAGCCGATGACGTCCCAACCAGNCCCCAAATCATATCAACAACCGCAGCNTTTACGGTCCAACCCTGAATGACTGCNAGGCTGGTGAGATCAAAAGTGCCATACGCGGTCAACCCAAGAACTGCCCCCCGCCAGGCTGCTGAGACCAATGAGCCCTGTTGTACGGCAGGTTTGATCACAAGAATGAGCAGCCCCAGTATGTAAATTAAGTAGAAGGCTCCTGCTGCAAGAAGATTCGGCTCAGCGCGAAGTATTCCACCAACTTCGCTCTGGAAAATCTCAANTGCAATCACTGTCAGCCAGATCANATCNAGAACCANAAAAGAAAAAAATGNAGCCACGTAGGCNCTTAAGTCTTGCATGCTAAATCTCAGTTTCCTCTAAGGTGCNGTATTANTTCGTATGATCTCTTGTCGCATTNTACCNAAGCAAACGTGATTGCGGTTCTATTAGACCACTTCACGGCTTATAGACCACTTCACAGCTTAGGTTTGCCACGAAGATTTTTGCTCCCGATCTCACGAGCATAGTGATCCGGATCTCACCGACGTTCGTTGAGAATNNTAGNCGACGCGGAGATGATACTATGCTGACATCGGTAGCTCCTGTGAATACTTANTGGCCGAAAGGCGTCAGCACGCGGGTCTTGATGTCGAATCTGTTAACTAAAATCGCTGAAGAACGCTCAGATGNTGCGTTTCAGAAGCTTTACAGTNAATACGCACCACGTGTGAAAACNTACATGATGNAGCAGGGNGCCGATCCCGCGCTTGCAGAGGAGTTGGCNCAGGAAACTCTGCTGACTGTATGGCGCAAAGCATCGCAGTACTCGCCAGACAGAGGGACCGCTGCAGCATGGATTTTCACAATTGCGCGTAATCTGAGGATTGACANACTNCGNAAGGACGTACGGTGGCAGTCGCTTCCCGATGANCAGGCGGAAGCNATCCCGAGTGAAGCGGCGGGGCAGGATGAAATGGTGCTGATNNNTCAGCGTCGTGTTCGTGTCCAAGCAGCATTGGCGGATCTTCCGCCAGACCAACGNNCTGTTGTNACACTGGCGTANATCGAGGGGCTTTCTCATTCGGAGATNGCCGANAAANTNNNGACGCCAATNGGTACAATCAAGTCGCGCATGCGCCTTGCCTATCAAAAAGTGCGTGATGCACTTGAGGACTTGCAATGANGACGACAATTAAACATCACCCGGANGCNGCAACTCTTATGAGTTTCTCCGCCGGCACNTTGCCAGAACCTCTGGCTGCCGTNACTGCNGCTCACGTTTCTATGTGNCGTCAGTGTCANGACGACCTTAAGGCGATGGAAATGATGGGNGGACTGCTNCTGCAGCAGCAGCGGGTCGCACAGTTGGATACTGCAGTTCCTAGGCCGCACGATTACGCTGAAGATGCGACTTTAGATGCACAATCTCAGACGATGGTTAAGCAAGCTTGTGAGCTACTGCCTTCGCCAGTTGCCAATTACTACAAACTTTCTGAGGAAACAATTCCTTGGCGCCGGCTCGGCCCCGGTATTTGGCACTATCAATTGCCGTTATCAGCTGGTGTCGAGGGAGACTTGAGGCTTCTCAAAATTTCCGCTGGTCGGAAGATGCCCGAGCATGGCCATGGCGGTAGCGAGTTGACGCTGGTGCTTAATGGGTCTTACGCAGATGAGACCGGTAGGTACGAGCGTGGCGACATGCAGGATCTCGACGACGACGTCGAGCACCAACCAGTCGCGGATGAAGAGACAGGCTGCATCTGTCTGATTGCGAGTGAGCGTCCCGCGCAGTTCAAGGGCGTTATGTATAGAATTGCGCAATACTGGACTGGAATGTAGTTCGCAGACAGCGAGGTTGACTTGGCCAACTCCCCAAATCCGCCATGGAAAACGGCTTGGGTTGTGGGTGCTAGCACCGGCATCGGCCGTGACCTCGCGATCAAACTCGCTCAACTCGGTGTTGAAGTCGCCGTTTCCAGCCGCAGTGCGGAGAAGTTGCAAGAACTGAGTAAGGAATACGAGAACATCGAGGCTTTCGAGCTTGATGTTACCGATTCCGGCTCAGTCGCAAACACACATCAGCGAATAATCGAGAATTTCGGCTCAATTGATCTGGCTGTGTTGAACGCTGGCGTCTGGCACCCAATGACCGTTGCAGAATTCGACGTTGAGCGTTGTCGCCAATCAATGGATGTCAACCACGGCGGCATAACCAATGCATTGCAGGCGCTTTTGCCTGGTATGTTGTCTCGTAACGCTGGCCATATAGCGCTGGTAGCATCTGTTGCAGGGTATCGCGGCTTGCCAAAGGCATTGGCTTACGCTCCCAGCAAGGCCGCCGTTATAAGCCTTGCTGAGGTCCTGAAGCTTGAGCTTGAGACGACTGATATAGATGTCAGCTTGATAAACCCCGGGTTTGTCAAAACCCCTATGACGTCAGTGAATGAGTTTCCGATGCCTTACATCATTTCGTCAGATGATGCGGCAGAAAGAATCCTCAAAGGGCTGAAGCGACGAAAGTTTGAAATTGCATTCCCTTGGCAACTGGTCTGGTCGCTGAAATTCCTGCGGATCTTACCTTACTCACTGTATTTCCCACTCGCCCGGCGGTTAACCCACGGTAGCTGACGTTCTTCCACCCTCGGAAAATAGCTTTCTCCCGGGGGGCTAAATACTAACATTACAATTCTGAATCTTTGCAGCTGGATCAAGTACCAGGTCAGCAAAGCCTTCCGGGTCAATGTCTTCCATTGCTGCAGGCACCTTGCTGAAGAACAAGGAGAGTTCTCCCAGGCGAACACCATACTTCCGCATGGTCGCTCGATTGACAGCAGTGTGTTGTCCCATCCGATAAATGCGGTCATCGAAGTCGACGACAAGCACGGTGGTGCCTAGATCAAGCCGGAACTTATAGCGCATCCTTAGCACGTTGGGCTCCGTCGAACCGCGCAGCTCGCCGACACAATCATCACAAGTCGCAACGAAGCGCCCGTCGCCCGAGGGACGTACCAGCCACTTGCGGACTTCAACATCACCGGTATCGAATTTGAAGGTCTCATCCAGGCAAAAGACATCGTCTTTCCAATGGCCATGCAAGATCACCGTGAAGCGACGTCGCAACTTCCCGAACCGATCCTCGAACACGCCCCAGGCCCTGGTACGCCCAAGAAGGAACGTTGTGATCTCAAATGGTTCGGGAGCAGAAACCGGGTTAAAGTCTTGCGGCATTGCTCAGTCATCCTTGCTCAGAAGAGTCCCCAAGATGCTTGGGTCCAACTCATTTAGAATTATGTTTTTTAGGCTTGCGCAGGCGGAATAGGCCAACATCAATCGTCCCGCGTGCAAATCCAACTTCACAATAGTCGAGGTAGTACATCCACATCCGGCGGAAGCGATCATCGAAACCGAGCGCTTCAATCCGCGGCCATATATCGACAAACCGGCTCCGCCAGTCGGCCAAAGTGCGGGCATAAGACTGGCCGAACTGCTCATGGACCTCGAACGTCAAGCCTGCTCGTTCGGCATGCCGGCGCATGATCGATACGGTAGGTAGCATTCCGCCAGGGAAAATGTAGCGCTGAATGAAGTCGGGATTGCTCCGGTAATCTTCATAAAGATCTTCGCGAATAGTGATTGCTTGCAGAACCGCAATTCCACCACCACGCAATCGGTCGGAGACAACATTGAAATAAGTCTCCCAATTTTCCTCACCGACCGCCTCGATCATCTCAATCGATGCAATCCGGTCGAATGTGCCTTGGGTATCGCGATAATCCTGGAACAGTATGTTCGCCGATCCTGAAGTCTGGACGTTGTCTAGGCGTTCTAACGCAGCAACATACTGCTCATGCGATATCGTAATNCCTGTAACATTTGCCCCGGCTNTTGCAGCNGCCTCCGCAAAGCCGCCCCAACCACATCCGATCTCAAGGATATCTTCATTGCCGNCTAGTTCGAGCGCCTTCAGGATGCGGTCGTACTTTTCATNTTGCGACTGCTCTAGTGTCGTCGATGTCGACCCATAGATCCCGCTGGAGTAAGACATGCTTCCGTCGAGCCAAAGTCGATAGAAGTCATTGCCCAGGTCATAGTGTGCAGCGATGTTTTCGCGGCTGCCAGTGCGAGTGTTCTGTCGGTCGGCGTGAAAAATCTTGTCGAGCTTGGTAGATCTAAAAAAGCGCCTGAAGGAACTGAGCAGAGCTTCCTCGTTGTCCATATAGAATTCGAAGACATCACTCAGTCTGTCGGTATCGAAGTCACCGGCCATATAGCTTTCGGCAAACCCAAGCGCGCCGCGTCGNACTGANTTTCGAANCATGCCGTAGTTGTTGANTATGATCTCAGCATCGATNCCTTGTTCACCCTCGGCGCCGATNACGGAACTCAAACCCGATGGCATCGTAACTTGCAGGCGGCCGCAGGTCGCTGCGCGCAGCGCCCATTCGAGGGCTGCCAGGATGTATCGATCAAGGTAGCGATAAACGAATGCATCACGGCTCAGCTGAGTGACGTTGTTGGCNGTATTGGCAATTTCACTTTGATGCATGGAGGGCAGCTCGTTCGACAGGATTGACAATAGTGTGAGAGTATCGCGGTGACGANNAGCGATCGNGGACAGNAACGCCTTTGAACCAAAGTCGCGCCGCTTCCCAATGTATTGCTGTGATCACNTTCAACGTCATTAGCGGGTATCTCAAAACGAGGCCAAGTATNGAGCGATCGGACAGTGGTCGCCGCTTTCCTTGGAAGTACGTCTTTAAGATGCCACCGGTTCTATCACGAAAATCGACACCGACATTGACAGTTTCTTTTGGCGGCAGAACCCTGAAGTCATAGTCGCCGGCTGCACTAGTGAATGGCGAGACGTACATTTCTTTGGTGCAGCTTTGGACCACGAAGTCCTGTTTCGGTCCAGTTCTGTCACCGGTCACNGGTATGATATAGCTCTTGCGCTCACGAAACGTATTCGACACNTCGTAGATGATAGCTGCCAGCTCGCCATCTTTGCGGTAACAGAAGTACACACTCAGAGGATTAAACACGTAGCCAAAAAAACGCGGATAGCAGAGTAGANCAATTTTCGCTCCGGCATGACCGAGCTCTGAATGTTCGAGCAGGAAACGTATTTGATCGCCGATTGGTGTTCTGGAACCATCACCATGGTCTTTGTCGTGAAAACTGAGAAGGTTAAACCGGTTGCGCGAGAATAGTGACAGCCGATCAACCGTTTTGCCAATCTGGTCNATGTCCAGACAAATGGCAAAAACACTATAGGTGAAGCTATGTTTCTTCGGCGAGAGCCGATGGTGACCGACCTTGCCGACATACGCGTGGGCGAAGTCCTCGGTCATTCAGCTGCCTCGGCAATTGGGTATTGGTGGCTTGCGCTGAGCTGCTGCTTGATGTGAATGCGACCAGACGGATTCTCGACGTCCCAGGGACGGCTCAATCCACCGAGTTGCTCAGCTACGGCCAGACCCGACTGGAGACCGTCCTCATGGAAGCCGTAACCGAAGTAGCTACCACAGAACCAGGTGTTTCGTTGTCCTTGCAGATCCCACAAATCACGCTGCGCGGTCATCGCCGCACCGTCAAAGAGAGGATGGGCATAGTTAAACTCGGCAATAATGTCCTTCTNAGCGATAGGTCGGGTCGGATTGAGTGTGACGAACAAATCTTCGTCGGTGTTAAGCGGTTGAAGCTTGTTCATCCAGTACGTAACTGAAAGTGCATCGCTAGTATCCCGACTATCAGCCAGATAATTCCAGCTCGACCAGAGCCGCCGTCGCTGCGGCATGTAACTGGGATCCCGATGCAGGACCGCGTGATTAGGGACGTACTGAAATGCACTGAGCAACCGTTGCTCGTCTTCATCAGCATCGGATAATAGGTTCAACGCTTCATCCGCGTGAGCCGCAATGACACAAGCGTCGAACGTGTCTTTGCCATCACCATGCAGCACGTGAACACCGCCGTCGAACCGTTCCAGCGCCTTGACGGGCTTACCAGTCTCAAAACTTGCGAACGTAGCGTCTCTTAAGCGTTGGACGTACTCGCGGCTGCCGCCCGCAACCGTTCGCCAGATCGGCTGATCGACTTGCAGCAGGCCATGGTTATCGAAGAATCGGGCAAATGCAGCTGCGGGGAAGTCCAGTATTTGCTGCGAAGGGGTCGACCAGATCGCAGCTGCCATCGGNAGAATATGNCGATCCACAAATGCTGGTGAAAAACCTTTGGTTNGTAGNAAGTCCCCGAGTGATACNTCGGTCGATTGACNGNTCNCNAGCAGATCGCGTGCNTCGCGGTANAACCGAAAGACATCNGAGATCATTTTGTAGTGGCTTGGCCGGNTGAGGTTGGNTGGCTGCCCGAACAAGCCNTTCAATCCTGTACCCGAGTACTCGTAGGTTCCCCTGTCCATCGAGATGGCAAAGGTCATACGCGTATTCGTTGTCGGAACATTGAGGTGGTCGAAAATTGCGACCAAGTTCGGGTAACTTCCGATGTTATAGACGATAAACCCCGTATCGACCGGCACGGCAGGAAGATCCGCGTNGACGACGTCGACGGTGTTGCTGTGGCCGCCCAGACGGGCTTCCNTCTCGAATACCGTAACGNCGTGCTTTTGCGACAGAAGCCAGGCCGCCGAAAGACCTGAAATGCCGCTACCAACGATCGCTACTTTTAATCGAGTGCTCATTNCNTANCNAANCGTNCAACAATGC
>NZGY01000117.1:0-3882 GCA_002689605.1 Filomicrobium sp. | reverse complement strand
GGTNNCCTTACGCAGATCGACAGTAACTGGATCACGTTCACTGCGCCCAGCTGTTTCCCGAATGTTGCNATTCAATTTTCACTTGATGTTTGAATTTATGCAGTATTATCAATTGATTGGTCCGGTGTTTTGGGGGCGGAGATTTCTATCGTTTGCGGCGAGAGCGGGAGCTGACATCCTAACTGACGAGTTGAACTAGCCGGGAGCAAAGGAATGCGTTGCCTCATACAGAGGGTTGCCGCCGCCAAGGTCGAGATTTCTGGTGCGTTANAAGGTAGGATCAGTANAGGCCTGATGATCCTTGTTTGCGCGATGGAGGGTGATGCCGAAGCGAACGCCAGTCAACTCGCGAAGAAGGCCGTCAACCTGCGTATTTTCCCCGATGAAGCCGGCAAAATGAACAAGTCATTGCTTGATGTTGGAGGGGAAGCACTGATCGTCAGCCAGTTCACGCTGGCGGCAGACACCTCGCGCGGCAACCGGCCGGGCTTTTCAACTGCTGCCAAGCCAAAGCAAGGTAAAAAACTCTATGAGATTTTCTGCCAATTCATCACGGAACATGGAGTGAATGTCGAGACCGGCGAGTTTGGTGCGGATATGCAGGTCACGCTGACAAATGACGGGCCGGTAACTATTTGGCTCGATGTATAAGTTCTAAGGGTCCGTACGCTCCAGGATCTTCCGCCACGCCTTTGGCAGGCGATGCTCCGCCGCCCGGACGAACTTGTCCGCCTTGGGGTGGTTTTGGCGATAGTTCCGAACGTACCAGGCAGCCGTGGCACTCACCGATATGAGTAGGATCAATCCGCAAGCGACCATAACTGCGCCAAGCGGAATTGGCATCGGCAAAACGATGAGACCGACGACAATAAGGACAATGGCAAGGCCTAAAAAGATGAGTTTGAGCATGTCATCCGAGCAAAAAACTTAGCTTACGTCCTTCAAACGAGAGAAGCAGACCAAGGCTTCAACCAGCGTCCTTTGGCGGTCAGCGACGAAAACCATTGGTTCCGTCGCCGAACTAATTGGCCTGCTAATGAGACATGAGAACAGGCGCCGTCATGTGTTCGAGGAGGTCACGCGTGACACCGCCAAACAGCGTCTCTCGCAGACGGGAGTGGCCATAGCAGCCCATCACAAGCAGATCGTAGTGTTCATCTGCAAGACGGTTGAGAATAGCATCACCAACCGAAATTGGACCACTCGCAGTGACAGCTGTTTCAGTCTTGACGTCATGTCGTGCAAGGCAAAGCGCCATCTCACCGCCGAGTGCGATATTGTTATAGCCTTCTCTACACTTTGGATCGATGGCCAGAACCTTGACGCCATCGGCGCTCTTAAGGAACGGCAGGGCATCTAGCGATGCGCGGGTCGCTTCCTTGCTTCCATTCCAGGCTATGACAACATTCTTGCCGATTTGAGGATAGTTCCCGGTGCGTGGAATGATTAGCACAGGTCGACCAGCTTCCGTCACAATGCGTGAGGGAAGATCATCAACAAGTCCAATTACACCTTCCTCGTTTTGCGCTGTGACAATGAGATCAGCACAAAGCGCCTGGCTTGAGATCTCAGAAGCCATATCCGCGTGCTCAATCCGATTGCAGCGCCATTCGGCTTTGACGCCGCCCTTGCGGCAGGTCTCTTCGAAGTGTTCACGAAGCTCGTTGGCCTCAGCCTGAAGCAATTCTTCTTGCTGCTGGACAATCGCCTGCGGAATTTCAGCTGCGGCAACTGAATACATAACAGGGACGCGAGGAATGACATGCAACCCGACCAGATGCGCATCGTTCTCCCTGGCAACTGACATTGCAGCATTGAGCAATCGGTCTGCGGTCTTTTTATCTGGCAGATAAGTCAGGATTGTCTTGTACTGCATTGCGCGCTCTCATCATTTCTCAAGCGTATGAACGGTGGTTGTTGTGGCGTTCGTTGCTGATCAATCATGTGGTGTGCAGATCCATATCTGGCTTGAGCTAGGTCAAACATGGCGCTCTCATAGGCTAAGCACTGTCGAATTGATTGATGTCAAAGTGGTCCGCTGGGAACTCGTTCAAGCTGAGGCATGCCCATGCCATCAACGAGTCCCTCAGATCTTGGTCACTTGGATTTACAGTCCGAGCAGGTTGAGATTGTCGAGTTCTTATCCAAGCCGTCGAGCTATGTGGAAACTGTCGACGCTGTCGGGCGGATCGATACCCACACGGCTATCGTTTTTCTTGCAGGTAGAAAGGTTTACAAACTGAAGCGTGCAGTCCGACTACCGTACCTGGACTTTTCAACTCTCGAAAAACGAGCGGCTGCTTGCCGAAACGAGTTTGACCGCAACCGGACCGCGTCATCAGAAATCTATGTCGGGGTCACACCTGTGACCCGCGAATCCGACAACTCTCTGAAGATCGATGGACAGGGCGGACCCGTTGAATGGCTTGTTGTGACGAACCGGTTTGAACAGGCTGCCGTGCTCGACAACATGGCGGTCTGCAAAGAGCTAGACATCGGTTTGATGGATCCACTCGCGGAAAGAATCGCGGATTATCATGCTCGTGCTCGACAAGTCTTTGACTATGATGGTGAGTGCATCGTTTCTCGCGTGGTCACACAAATCGTAAACGCCACATCCCAGGCAGCGGACAAGTTTGAGCTATGTGAGGTGCAGGCGCTGTCCACTAGGTTAACTACTGAACTCAACCGGCAATCCAAGCTATTGAGATCATGATCCAAATCTGGTTGCGTTCGCCTGTGCCACGGCGATCTTCACTTGCGCAACATCGTGGTGGATCATGGGCATCCCACACTTATCGACGCGCTTGAATTCGATGACACACTCGCCAAGACGGATGTCCTCTACGACTTTGCGTTTCTGCTCATGGACCTTTGGCACCGTAATCTGCACCGACACGCCAAGCGATGCTTTAACACCTATTTCAGTAAGAGCATGACGCCACAAGGGCTGACCGGCGTCGCGACTTTACCACTTTTTATGTCGATGCGCGCGGCGATCCGGGCATTGGTCGCGGTGGACAAGATCAGCGTCGCCAAGGATGAGCCTAAAGACGCTTTGCTGACTCAGGCACAGTCATACTTCAATCTCGCGCAACAGCTCCTGAACGTTGATGAACCCGTTTTGATCGCGGTTGGTGGGTGCTCCGGCACGGGGAAAACGACATTGGCCTCGGCATTGGCTCCAGATCTCGGGCACGCTCCTGGGGCGGTACATTTGCGCAGCGACGTCGAGCGTAAACGAATGCTGCGCGTTCCCGTACTGGATCGTCTACCTAGGCATGCTTACAAATCCGAAGTCAGTCACAACGTAGACCGCTGGCTCTATACCCGAGCGGAACAAGCCTTGCAGGCAGGCCATTCGGTTATCGTGGATGCAGTATTCTTGGAGCCAACGCATCGACGTTGGATGGAACAATTGGCAACGCGTAGCCGATGCAAATTCCTAGGTCTTTGGTTGGAGGCGGATCAAGACCTGATGATCAGTCGAGTGAAACAACGCCGATTCGACGCCTCAGATGCCGACGAAAGGGTCGTACGCCAGCAGGTCAAATCAGGTGCTCGAAACGCAAGTTGGTACTCCATTGATGCCGGCGGTCCAGCCGCATCGGCCGTTGCCCAGGCACGGTTGGCGGTTATTGAGCAACTGGGTGAGAACATAATTTCAAACTGATTAAGTGACGCTGCAGGCAATTGCTACAGTTGCGAAGCTTGCATATGGCCGCTCACCCATGACTCTCATCATTCAAAATACATTCGTCCTGGGAAACAGCTCATTTGGCCGCTAAACCAATGGCTCTGTTCTGCCTAAATGTTGTGAGACCTTGCTGACTGACGGTTCGTCACTAGCGAGGATACCATGAAGGCTCAGGATTTTCAGGC
>NZGY01000116.1 GCA_002689605.1 Filomicrobium sp. | reverse complement strand
TGCAAACCGCGGAGCAAAGACAATGCGACGTGATTATTATGTCGACATGCAGCCGGCGCGGACTATCTAGAATGCTACTTGGCAGCCAGGCAAACAAGGTTGTTACTCAGAGCCCGATACCTGTGCTTGTCTGCCCGCCGCCCGCGTAATGCGTTAGGCTGATCTGCCACACGCGTTGACCCGCGGCAAAAACTACGCGGAAGCCACGGATTGCAATTGCACTGACCAGCAATTTGGTGCGTGCAACTATGGCAGCACCTACTTTTTGATTGTCACAACCTGATACACTGAACCAACGTTTCTTTAAGCAGCAGATTGATTTGAATTTTACGACTTTAGTGCACTTGCATACAATTTTTTATTGAGTACATGAGACGACACGGGCACGATCGACGAATTGCTGATTGGTCACCCAATCCAACTGGCCAACCGCGAGATCAAACCTTGCTAAATCAACCAGAGAATAACGGTTGTTTTTTGCATCGGTTCTGTTGCGACTTTTAAAGGGCTCGGACTAGATCGTCTTTGGAAACTCTCGCTCAGGTTCTTACAGGTAAGAACGCCTATAGCTCATCGAGCGAAAGCATCAGGTACAGACGTTATTGCGGTGCTATTGAGCATCTTTGATTTTATCTTGACTTCAACCGCAACGCGAACTTTGGCAACAGATCATGGCAAATGACCAACGCCGTTCAGCTTCACGGACCTCAAAAATACCGTCTCAAAGTTCGTCACTGGATGGTGCAATTGCGACGCTTGACTTGTTACTGACAGAACTTAGGACGGCTGGCGCTGAGGCCGACGAAGCGACCATACGAGCGATTCTTGAGGACATCAGATGCGTCGCTGACGTGATCGAAGAATTTGTCCAGGGAAAAAAGAAGTGATTTGCAACTAAATCAATCCCGCTGGAACTTTTCCCTTGGATCGACCAAGCCTCAGCTTCAAAATTTTCTTCAGACTTTCTGGCGCCTTCGTTATCGAGAATAAAAAGCTCAAACCTACCTTCGTTCATAGTCCTTTTGCGAAGCCAAGAACTCGTCGATCACCTTGCGACCGAGTGCCGGATAGTCCGTCGTTATTCCATCAACTCCCATTGCCAGAAGCTTCTGCATTGCGTCCTCGTCGTTGACTGTCCATACGATGACGTTGATCCCGAGTTCGTGCGCAACGTTGATTTCCTGCTTCGTCACCTCTTTGTAGTAGGGCGCCCATATCTGCCCATTAAAATGATGCATGGCCCGAGGAGCTGACCCGTCGAACGCATCGATGTCCAAGCCTGCCAACCAAGGCGACCTCCCTTCTTGCCCGATCTGCAGGTTGTCCAGCCAAGGCTGCTTTGAAGTTAAGAATGCCAACGCGATATCAGGAGCGCTTTCCCTGACGTGCACAAGTCCTCGCCAGTCGAAACTTCGAATGCGGCTACGTTTCCTTGCTCCGGCCTCATCGATAGTCTTGATCACCGCATCAGCAATTCTCGCCGGAGAGAATGTCATGTCTTCCGCCTCGGGAGAGGTTTTGATCTCAATGTCGTAGAGTAAACTTGTCTTGTCTCGCGCTGCCGGCAAATTGAGCAAGTCGCTCAGCAGCGGCATAGAGATACCGTCAATAGGTTGCTGTTCGGGAAAGTTCTGAGCATAACTCGACCCCGGTCGGAGGCGACCGATATCGTATGATCTCAACTCTTCATAGGTCAGATCTTTGACGGGTAGCTCCTCCGTGATCCACAAACCATCTTTGCGTACTAGATCAGGGTTAAGAACCGGGTCATGCGTGATAACAACCCTGCCATCACGCGTCATCGCAATATCCAGCTCAAGGCAGTCAGCACCTGCTGCAATCGCATTCTGAAATCCGGGAATGGAGTTCTCGGGAAGCACCCCTCGAGCGCCGCGATGTCCTTGCAGTTCAACCGATGCAACCAAAGTTGTCATATAGCGAAACCTTCATGTGGTCGTGAGAAAAAGCTAATGTCATTAGCCTTTCCCCACCAGTTTATCCCGCTCGCAAATCTTTCGCTTCAGAACAATGCGTGAAGTGCATTGGTAGTTTCTTGTTGAGACTAGTTTCTTGATACGGTCGACGATAGCTGCATTGCAATGCTGTCAAAGAGAATTGCTACGTTACACATGATTGCTCCATTGGTATTTAAACGGGCTCAGACGGTGAACTTGTTGTTAACTGGATCGGTGAGTGCTTTGCGCTGATGCAGCGAGTTCAGATAAAGATGAACTGTAAACAACGCTCATTCACTTGACCGCACAGGACACAGATCTGAACCTCAAGCATGACACGAATTTGGCGTCGGATACCGAGGCCAAAGCAAGCGTCTATGACTTGCTCATCATAGGCGGGGGCATCAACGGATGCGGCATTGCCCGAGACGCTGTCGGCCGCGGATATAGTGTCATGCTTGCCGAGAAAGGTGATCTTGCGCAGGGCACATCATCTGGTTCCACAAAGCTTATTCATGGTGGACTGCGCTACCTTGAGCACTACGAATTCAGGCTGGTTCGCGAAAGCCTAAAAGAACGCGAAGCGCTCTGGGCAATGGCTCCACACATTCTATGGCCCATGCGGTTTATCCTGCCTCATGCGCCACACTTGCGACCAGCATGGCTGCTTCGTCTCGGTCTCTTTCTTTATGACCATATCGGCGGGTGGAAGAAACTGCCTGCAACGAAGTCCCTGGATCTTCGTACCGATCCGGCGGGAAAGCCGCTTCGCCCAGAGTATAAGCGCGCCTTCGAATATTCCGACTGCTGGGTCGATGATGCGCGGCTTGTGATCTTGAACGCCCGCGATGCTGCTGACCGTGGTGCAACCATTCAAACACGAACTGCTGTCACCAAGATCGAACGCCAAGAAGATCGTTGGAAAGTTCATCTTCATGACCTTCGTACCGGACAGTATTCTGTGGTTTTTTCTCGCATGGTCATCAACGCCGCCGGCCCCTGGGTTGACCAAGTACTCAACTCTGTCGCCGGTCAGAACTCACATGGCAATGTACGGCACTTCCAAGGCAGCCACATTGTTGTTCCAAAATTGTTCGCGCATGAGCGCAGCTATATTTCCTGAATCCAGATGGACGGATCATTTTTGCAATTCCTTATGAGCAGGACTTCACGCTGATCGGCACCACCGACCGGGGCTATGACGGCTCACTTGAAGACATTGACATTTCGGATGAAGAAACAGCGTATCTCTGCTATGCAGTAAGTTCTTACTTCAAGACGAGCATCAGTCCCAGCGACGTTGTCTGGTCGTATTCTGGTGTGCGGTCACTCTATGATGACGGATCTGACAAGGCCCAGGAGGCGACGCGCGATTACACGATCAGAGTTGACGGCAATGGCGATGACCCGAAACTCATCAATATCTTCGGCGTTAAAATCACGACCTATCGCCAATTGGCCATCGAAGTGCTCGATATGATCAATCGAGAATTCCAGATCCAAAAGGCCCCGTGGACAAATAAGCAACCGCTACCCGGTGGCGACTTTGGCGTGCAGGACTTCGATCATGAACTTGCCAAGCTAAAGCATGCTCATGGTTTCTTAGATGACAGCACGGCTTACCGCCTGCTTCGTTGCTACGGAACCCAAGCCTACCGAATTCTTGAAGGCGCTCAGCGGAAAGAAGACCTTGGCATTGACTTTGGTGCCGGCTTGAGTGAGCGCGAGGTCGAGTATTTGAGGCAGGTTGAATGGGCTGAAACAACCGAAGACATCCTGTGGCGTCGCAGCAAGCTCGGGCTGAGATTAACTGCTGATGAAACGGCTAAACTTGATGATTGGCTGCGTTCCCATTCCGCGCCCGCTTCAGTTTCCGCGGGCTAACTAAAGCGAGCGAACTGGGATCACACCCGCCACGCATCTCTATCAATTGTTCGGATTGCTAATTATGCCGCTGGTATTGTCTCTGCTTGCTCTTGGAACAGGCGATTGACGACGCTGTCTGGCCTGAGTGCCAGCCTCTCATTGGCAAGCGACAACGCGACATCTCTCTGGCCAGAGCGGATGGCTGCTTCTGTCAATGTCCATTCAATAAGATCGCGCTGCGCTATGCTACCGCCCATGCGCCATAGCTCTGCTTCGACTGGCAGCAGCCGATCTACCGCTCGCGTATAATCTTCATCAACAAAGTATTCCATTGCCTCGGCAATCGGTATGATGACACCCTGATATGCGGGCACGAGTTCTCCGCCTGCACTAGCCGATTTGCGCATTCCATCTAGCACTGTCCGGTGAGCCACGCGATCGTTCGCCCGGAGAGCCGCCATGGCGGCATGTGTCTCGTTGAATGGGCTCGACATCCCGGTGAGTTGTTGTTGCCAAAGCGACAGCTGGTGCTGCCAACGATCGCCAGCATCACAGCCCAGTAGCTCTAATCGCCACAGCAGCGCCGTTGCATTGCAAAGCTGAGTGCCGACCGGGCGCATTGATGGCAGGATCTCATCATCGTAGATCTCAAGCGCCCGCTCAAATTCGCCAAGCTCAATATGAAACAAGGCCTGATGCCACCAGATGTGCACACGGTTGTTGCATTTGGCAACGGACCAGTAGGGCTGCCGTGTCTCCATCCACGCAATACCCTCCTTTGGCCGACCGGTCATCTCGAGAACATGCGATACTGCATGATGCGGCCAGTAGCCATAGGGCTCGCGCTCAGCAGCTGACCGAGACACATCTTCGGCCTGCACGTAGTCTCCCAATTCCTCCAGACCGAAACCATAAAACGACTGCATGATCCCGTAGTTGGGGTCATCCTTCGACCATGCGGGGAGGGCTCGAGCTGATCTTGATGCGGTCCGATGGAATCGGCCCAGGTAGCCATCGAGCCTCATCGCATACTGATGACCGGCGAGATCGTGCGGGTCAGTCATCAAGTGGCGATCAAGAACAGCAACTGCGGATGGCCATTGACCTTGTGACGCCAGATGCACTGCTTTCAGGTGCTGTGCCTCGCGCTCTGTCAGTCCGCTTGTGTCAAAGTCTCTAAGCATCTCTCTTGCGCGCACGACTTGCGCGCCATCATTGCTCATGGTCAACAACCAGGCCTGCATTAAACCAGCCATGCTGCAGTTTGGATCAATTTCCCGCGCAGACGCCAAATGCGCATTTGGATCACCGTAGCTCAATGTAAATGCACGCACGGCATCGTTGATATGCCCAGCTGCCATATCATTCGTGCTCGTACGATTTGACTGCGATGAATACTGCACCATAACCTCATTCCCTTTGGGGATGCCTGCAAAATCTTAAATGTGTTCGGTTCGCAAGCCTACAACGGAGACCTCCAAGGCCATAGCGTTCTCGCAACGTCAGTTTGTCTCGGCGGTCGTGGTTGAAGATCAAGGCGTATTTCTGCACAGGCCCCGAAGAACAGCATTGTTCGCGGACTACCTTTGTTCGCGGACTACCTTTCAAGTTCCAGCCCACAANCCATTCAAAATCACACTGATGCTTCGCGAGCGAGCTTAATCCCCAGTATGGTATNAATCGCTGCAACTGANTGCTTCCAAGTTTCTTAGGAATACANATGTCCTCCAAAATCGTTGTCGTTTCTCCATCCCCTGAAGTTACGCCTATTGCCCGGGAGATGGCGCCCCTGGGATTTGAGACCGTCATCTTTGACAGTGATAATCCGGACTACCAACCAGCGCTCGCCGACGCNGCCTACATGGTGTGTTATCCGCACATANCTATGGGTCCGGAGTTCCATAATACCGCCACGAACCTCAAGCTNGTGCAGTTGTTGAGTGCTGGTTATGACANGGTGGACATTGAAGCCTCGCGGANTGCCGGCAGGCCANTTTGCAACAACGGCGGTGCGAATGCGATCTCCGTAGCTGAGCATGCCATGATGCTCATGCTGACTGTTTCCCGCCGTGTGATCTGGCAGCACGACAACGTNAGCGGTGGACGCTGGCGCGGCAACGGTCCGTCGCCCCGAATGTACGAGCTGGCAGGCAAAACACTTGGCATTATCGGGCTGGGCAACATTGGTAAGAAGGTCGCCAAGCGCGCGCAGGCGTTTGGCATGAATGTGCACTACTTTGATATCGTCCGCCTGAGTGAGGACCGCGANGACCAGCTCAATGTGCGGTTTCGNCTTCTACGCGAAATACTTGCTGAGAGTGATGTCATCTCNCTCAATCTGCCGCTCAATGACTCAAGCCACCACATGATTGGCAAGGCCGAATTGGAATTAATGAAACCCACGGCTATCATCGTNAACACGGCTCGCGGNCCTATCATCGATGAGAAGGCACTCTACGACCACCTCGCANCAGGGCGTATATTTGGTGCCGGCCTCGACGTATTCGATCAGGAACCTACACCGCCGGACAATCCGCTCCTCAAACTGGACAATGTTGTATTGACCGCGCACTTCGCTGGCCCGACATGGGATAACCACGTTGCCCGCTTCCGCAACGCCTTCGACAATGTGCAGCGNGTCGAGCGCGGAGAGACGCCATTTTGGATCGTGCCAGAATTGCAGAATACGTTCGCATAAGGAGATCTCGACATGGCTGATCGTATCCAACTCGGTGCCGGCCTGCCGCTTGGCGATATTGGCGGTGAACCGCAGACAGTGATTGCCTATGCCCAGGCCTGCGAGGCGATGGGGTACGATCACCTTTGTGGCACGGATCATGTNCTTGGCGTCAACGCNGCGAGCAGACCAAATTGGGGAAATCGCAATACATCGAAGGATTACTTTCACGATCCGTTCGTTCTGTTCGGNTTCCTGGCGGCGGCAACAAAATCTATCGGATTCTCAACACAGGTTTTGATCCTTTCTCAACGTCAGACAGTTCTTGTGGCCAAGCAAGCTGCCTGCATCGATGTCCTGTCAGGGGGGCGCCTGAGGCTCGGTATTGGTATAGGCTGGAATGAAGCGGAGTTTGTCGGACTTAATGAGGACTGGTCAACGCGGGGAATTCGATCAGCCGAGCAGGTCCAGGTGATGCGCAAGTTGTGGGCCGATGAGCATGTCGACTTCAAAGGGCGTTGGCATGAGATCCCGGATGCTGGGATCAACCCAAGACCCGCNAATGGCAGGATACCGGTTTGGTTCGGGGGGCATCATCCAAACTCGATTAAGCGAACGGCTGAGCTTGGTGACGGTTGGATGATGTTGGAACACCCGCCTGGCGAGGACGCANTCAAATCCTTTGATAACTTGAAGTCTCTCATGCAGGAGGCTGGCCGCGATCCCGCCCAAATGGGACTTGAGGTNTGGATGTCTGCNGTTGGCGATCCTGAAGAATGGCGCGAAGAAGTTCGCTTCTGGAAACAAGNCGGCGTCACACACATCACCTGCAACAACACCTANAAGCGGTATACACATAAGCGTATTCCGGATCNTAGCTTTGCGGCCCACATATCGGCTNTAGAGACGTTTATCGACGCTGTCCAAGATGAGCTCTGAAATCCACCNAATGACAACCATTGAATCTGACATCAATCCGNGATCAAAGACATTTCAAGACAATGCGACGNACTTTGAAGACCGCCTAATCGAACTGCGGGNGCGAAAGGCCTACGTGATGCGTGGNGGCGGCGACGCTCATGTCGCCCGGCACCATAAGCGTGGCAAACTCTTGGTTCGCGATCGGATTGATTTGCTCGTTGACCCGGGAACAGCATTCCTTGAGCTGTCAGCCCTGGCTGCCTGGGGACAATATGATAACGAGGTTCCGGCAGCTGGTATCGTAACAGGCATCGGGATCGTTCATGGTACACCCATCATGGTGATCGCCAATGACGCCACTGTCAAAGGTGGCTCATTCTACCGCGAAACTGTGAAGAAGCATGTCCGCGCACAAGAGATTGCTGAGGCGAACAGACTGCCTTGCATCTACTTGGTCGACTGCGGTGGCGCTAACCTGCCGCAACAAGATCAGGTCTTTCCTGACAAGGATCATTTCGGCAATACGTTTTTGCGCCAATGCAGAATGTCAGCGGCGAGTCTACCTCAGATCTCAGCAGTGTTCGGTGGTTGTACTGCAGGTGGAGCCTATATCCCTGCTCTGTCCGACGAAGTCATTATGGTGCGTGGACAAGCTCGTATTCATCTTGGTGGACCATCTATCGTCAAAGTCGCGATCAACGAAGAGATTGACGGCGAAGCACTCGGCGGCGCTGAGATGCACACCGCCGTCTCTGGTGTTTCCGATTATCTGGCGGAGGATGAATACGAAGCGATCGCGAAACTGCGTGACGTTGTGCAATCGCTCGCGATAGAGCGGGCGATGACGCCTGTGAAGTCTGTGCAACCGCCTCGCTACACCATTGATGAGATCTCCGGTGTTGTTCCAGCCGACCGTCGGACACCCTACGATGTTCGTGAGATCATTGCGCGGATAGCAGACGGCAGCGCCTTTATAGAGTTCAAACCAGACTGGGGCTCGACGATTGTATGCGGCACGGCATGGATCCACGGCTTTCCCGTTGGTATTCTCGGTAACAATGGTCCACTTTATTCTGACAGCTCGCTCAAGGCAGCACAGTTCATTACGATGTGCGATCAGCGCGGGACGCCGCTGCTGTTCCTGCAAAATATTTCTGGCTTCATGGTGGGGAGTGCAGCGGAACGTGGCGGCATCGCGAAAAACTCGGCAAAGATGGTCTATGCCATGGCAACCGCCGAGGTTCCTCGGCTTACTGTTATCGTCGGTGGTTCATATGGTGCTGGAAACTACGGCATGTGCGGCCGCGGCTTCTGGCCCGAATTCTTGTTCGCCTGGCCTACGGCTGAGTGCGCGACCATGAGTGCCGATATCGCAAGCAACGTCATGCTTGAGCTGCGCCGCAACAGTGTGCGCCACGGCCCTCCCAGCGCGGAAGAGCTGGATGGCATCGAAAGCCGAGTGCGGGCGCAGTATGCCGAACAGTCCGATCCCTACTATGCAACGTCACGCTTGTGGGACGACGGAATTATTGAACCTTCCGAGACACGCGATGTAATTGGTCTGTGTCTTGCCCTCTGCGACAGCCGCGACGCTGTTCCGGCGCGGGGCCAGAAGCGCGTTTTCCGGATGTAAGGCAGTCGACATGGTAAAACCCTCACAACTGCCTCGTTGCGTACTCATCGCCAATCGCGGCGAGATTGCAATCCGGGTCGCTCGTACGTGCAAATCGCTCGGCATTGAGACCATCGCCATTCACTCAGTGGCTGATCGCGCCAGCCTACATGTCGCGCATTGCGACCGTGCCGTCGAACTCAGCGGCCCTTCAGCTGCCGCAGGCTATCTTGATGCCGAACAGATTATCTCTGTCGCACAGAAAGCTGGCGCCGAAGCCGTGCATCCTGGCTATGGTTTTTTGTCAGAGAATGCGGACTTCGCACGTGCCTGCACAAATGCAGGGCTGATCTTTATCGGCCCATCGGCTGATGTCATTGAGCAGATGGGCGACAAGATCGCCGCGAAGGCAATTGCTGACCGGGCTGGTGTCCCAACAGTTCCGGGATTGTCGGACACTCGTGATGACGGGGATGATCTTGATGCCCGTTTAATCGCAGCTGCAGAGAGCTTTACTTTCCCACTTCTGATTAAGGCAAGCGCTGGCGGTGGCGGACGCGGCATGCGCATCGTTGACGGCCCCGATGGCCTAGCCGACGCTATCACCTCAGCCCGTCGTGAATCAAAAACTGCATTCGGCAGCGACCGTCTACTTGTCGAGCGCTATATCGCCAATCCACGCCATGTCGAAGTGCAGATATTTGGCGACAAGCATGGCGCGGCTGTCCATCTTTTTGAACGCGACTGCTCAGTGCAGCGACGCCATCAGAAGATTATCGAGGAGGCACCTGCTCCGGGATTGCGTGATGAAACTCGTGCCGCTCTTCATCAGTCAGCGATCGCACTGGCGCATGAAACAAAGTATGACAATGCTGGCACCGTTGAGTTCATTCTTGATGCCGCGACACAGGAGTTCTTTTTTCTTGAAGTCAACACNCGCCTTCAAGTCGAGCATCCCGTAACCGAAGAGATCCTTGGGCTCGATCTCGTTGATTGGCAGATCAGAGTTGCAGCTGGCCAGCCGCTCCCTGTGAAGCAAAGCGATCTCGTTCCGAACGGCTGGGCNATGGAAGTCCGCCTGACTGCCGAAAATGCTGCCCGCAATTTCATGCCACAGACAGGAACTCTTNCTCGCGTCATCGAACCTCGTGGCAAGGGTATCCGGTTTGATGNTGGTATAACAGATGGCAGCGAGATTACACCGTTCTACGACTCGATGCTGGCGAAGGTCATCGTCCATGGGGAGGATCGCGAGACAGCCATCCGCAAGCTCGATGCTGNGCTNGCCGATACTTCGTTGATGGGAGTGNAAACAAACACACCATTTTTGCGAGCGGTCTTGCAACACGACATCTTTGTGTCCGGTGCGCACACGACCCACCTCGTCGAGCAGATGAAAGACTGGCAATCCACAGAGCATGAGGAGTTGGATCTCGCTGCTGCCATCCTGACGAANTTCATCACGGGAAAAGAGACAGCTGCACNATCTCCCTGGCAGTCGCTTGGTGCCTGGCGCGGCGGACAAAACTCGGCATGGCAGGCCAGCGCGCCGGTCGTCCTGATCGATGATGCTGGCAATCGTCTCGCNTATTGGATCAACTTCGGAAACAANACCGCTGTTCTCACTCCNATGGACAGGNATAATACTGCGACTATCACGGTTGGCTTCANTCNGATCAGAGACCGCCTNAATGTAAGGCANGATGATCATCAACAATCGTACTTGACNTTTATCGATAAAAGCTCCAGCGGGGAGCAGCGCATCTTCGTTGATTGTGGACATGGACCAAGGATCTACAAGCAGCCGGCAGGTCTGGCAGCATGGCGCCAGGAGACGAAGGGCAGCGCCTCAGATTCAAGTNCGATTCTTGCACCCGGCCCTGGNACAATCTCATCTGTCGCAGTGGCAGCGGGAGACAAAGTCAAATCNGGCGCAACAATCGTTGTCGTAGAATCGATGAAGATGCTGCAAACNCTTGCTGCGCCGCGCGCTGTCGAAATCGACGAAGTCCTATGTGAACCAGGACAATCGGTTGTAAAAGATGATGTTCTGGTCACATTCAAAACAANCGGCGACAACGCCAAATCCTAAGNCTGACACTCAGCAAGTTGNGGAAACGAGACATGGCGCAATCCATCTACGCCACTGAAACACTTGATGCCCTGAAAGATCANGTCCGCCGCTTCGNCCACGAGGAAGTCATACCTCATGGCGAAGCTTGGGAATCCGACGGGATGGTGCCGCGAGATGTATTTCGCAAGATGGGTGACCTCGGCTTCCTCGGCATTCGATACGCCNAAAAGTACGGTGGTTCGGAAATGGATACCATCGCCACCGCTGCGTTTGCAGAAGAGCTTTCTCACTCAACCTTTGGCGGTTTCAACGTCAGCGTNCTGGTTCATACTGATATGGCTTCGCCTCATCTCGAAAGATTTGGTACGCCCGATCAACTCGACCGCTNTATGCCGGACATTATTGCCGGACGCAAAGTGAGTGCAGTCGCCGTGTCCGAGCCCGGNGGNGGTTCGGACGTCCAGGCGCTAAAGACTAGAGCTGAACGCCGCGGCAATGGTTGGGTACTGAACGGGTCNAAGATTTTCATTACCAACGGCGTCCACGGCGANGTCTANTTCGTTGCCGCGCGCACAGATACGGATGCCAAGGCCTCGCGTGGCATTTCCATGTTTATCGTTGAGAAGGGAACGCCAGGCTTCTCTGTCGGTCGCCAGCTCGATAAAATGGGCTGGCGATGCTCCGATACGGCAGAGCTGATNTTCGAAGACTGCGAATTACCGGGNGATNCTCTNCTNGGTGAAGAGAACCGTGGGTTCTATTCGATCATGCAGAACTTCCAGAACGAACGGATCGTGATNGGCGCAATGGCCGTCGGNGAGTCTCAGAAGGCGATCGATATGACGCTGNAATACGTCAAAGATCGCCCCGCGTTTGGGAGTACACTCTGGGACAAGCAAACCATTCGTCAGCGTCTCGCCATGCATCAGGCTGAGGTTGATGCTGCCCGCCAGCTTGTNTATCACGCNGCCTGGATGGATGCGCAGGGGCANGATGCTGTGCGTGAAGTCTCCATGGTCAAGGCGCTTTGCGGCGANTTGGTCAACAAGGTGATGTATACCTGCCAACAGTTTCATGGNGGCTANGGTTACATGCGCGANTATCCAATCGAACGCATGGTGCGNGACGCACGNGTGCANTCCATCGGTGGAGGCACGACTGAGATCATGCTTGAGGAAGTCGCCAANCGCATGTGACGGTGAATCNAATCCGAAAGGATACAAACGATGGCCGGGCTTCTGCCACGATCTCCGAGCTACGAAGAATGCTACCGNGACTTCCGCTGGCANNTACCGANGCACTTCAATATNGCAACGGCCGTTTGTGATCGCCATGCTGCTGCCCGGCCAGATGANGTTGCGATCATATTTGAAGGTGAAGGTGGGCAGACCGAACGGATGAGTTTTGGTCGCCTGCAGTCNGAAGCCAACCGCCTTGCCAACGTCCTGCAAACATTTGGCGTTGCGANGGGCGACCGCGTCGCCATCCACCTGCCGCAGAGTTTTGAAGCGGCNGTNNCGCATATCGCGNCTTATAAACTCGGCGCCATCGCACTGCCCTTGTTCAGCCTGTTTGGGCCTGATGCTCTGCGCCACCGGCTGGTCGATAGCTCAGCGCAGGTTCTNATGACCTGTGCCGCCAATCTTTCAGTACTCGACGGCATTCGNNGCGACCTAGGTGATCTGCGGCAGGTTCTTGTTACAGACGCTGCAACNGATTGCTATCTAGATGCACGGCAACTCATGGCAGCGTCATCGGATCAATTCGNAACTCTGCAAACTCNNGCAGATGATGCAGCNATGCTNATTTANACNTCTGGCACNACAGGNGANCCGAANGGNGCNNTGCATGGNCATCGCGTGCTGCTTGGCCATATGCCCGGCGTTGAGTTTCCACATCGTTATTTCCCAGAAGCAGATGATGTCTTCTGGACACCGGCAGACTGGGCCTGGGCCGGNGGCCTGCTCGACGTTCTTCTACCCAGCCTGTTTCATGGCAGGCCGGTNCTCGCCAAACGCTTTGCAAAATTCGAACCTGANGCGGTGTTTCAATTGATGGCCAAACACNAGGTTCGCAACACCTTTATGCCGGCGACGGCCTTGCGTATGCTGAGGCAACATCCGGANCCAGCNCGNTTTGATGTCAATTTGCGCAGTATTGCCAGCGGCGGTGAGGCACTTGGTGAAGACCTGATTGGTTGGGGGCGGGAAACATTTGGCCTGACCATCAATGAGTTNTATGGGCAGACCGAAGTCAATCTTGTCGTTGGCAACAATGCGGACGTCATGGAGGTCAAGCCTGGCTCCATGGGACGACCGATACCGGGGCACGAAGTTTCTGTTATCGACAATGTTGGAAATGAAGTTGCAGNCGGTGAGATCGGCGTCATGGCCGTTAAACGACCAGACCCCGTGATGTTTCTGGAATACTGGAACAACCCAGAGGCAACGGCGAACAAGTTCATCGGCGATTGGTGCGTGCTCGGCGACCTCGGCTGGCGCGATGATGATGGCTATCTGTGGTTCAAATCCCGTGATGATGACGTCATCATCTCATCGAGCTATCGCATCGGGCCGACTGAGGTGGAAGAATGTCTTGTTGCCCACCCAAAGGTAGCAATGGCAGGTGTTATCGGCAGCCCGGACCCAGTCCGTGGCGAAGTGGTTAAAGCCTATGTCGTACTTGCCGAGGGTGTCAGTGCAGACGATCAAGTGCACGACGACATCCAAGCCTTNGTCAAAAGCCAGCTATCCGCACATGAATATCCACGCCAGCTTCGCTTCATCGATGCCTTGCCGCTTACTGTGACTGGCAAAATTCAACGTATGAAACTTCGTGAATTGGACAAGGCTGAAGCGAAAGGCCAATGTTCGTGAATAGGCTTTGCCACATGGGACTGACGCAAAGCTAGAATCTAAAGTGTTTGTTCCAACATCTCGCCCAGCATCACCGTCTCACCGCGCTGGTTCTTACGTTCGACGTCGAAGCGGATACGTTTGCGATCGTCGATTTTTTCAACAAGACGAATTACGGTCGTTATCGTGTCTCCAGCCACAACAGGTCGAGTGTATTTGGAGGATGTCGATAGCAGCGCGGTGCGTATCTTGAAACGCTCGCAGAACTGAACGAGAGGCTTCGACATCAGCGCTGTTGTCATAACACCATGCGCAATTCGGTCCGGATAGTGGGTGTTTGCACGGGTCCAGTCACCGTCCATATGAAACGGATTGTAGCTTTGGATAGCGTCAGCGAATGCATCGATAGCATTGCCGTCGATGAGGTGATCACTTTCCTCGCATGCACCCAGTGGTAGTTCTTCGTAGGTGCCAGTCCAGATATCAACGTCTGTTGTCATTCCGCCCTGCCACTCAGCCGCCTATCACATAACCCGACCGGCCGATAATAGAAAGTTGGACCTAATCGCCCTCACAAATCCTTGCATGTGAGAGCGATCAATATCTATCTTTGGCATGATAATGTTTAGACGACTAGAGACCGATTCACGTTCCGGCCAACAAAGTGAGCAAGTCGAACGGTGATTCCATCCGGAACGCTCTTGCTCTAGGTGTACCATCCTGCAGGACCGCTACGCTGCAGAACTGGTTGCCCGCTTCTGAGGACTTCCGGAGGCTTGTGGTTGCTTGGCAAAGGCATGAGGAGCAACGCTCTCAAGTTCCCGTCTCAGCTGGTCTTGTGTCGGTCCACCAAGCTTGAACTGCTGAACGAGTTCTGACAACTGTCCACTCTGCTGCAAGAGGGACTGGCACGCTGCCGTCGATTGTTCGGCCACTGCTGCATTTTCCTGCGTGCCGCGATCAATATTAGATACAGCCATCGTGACTTCACCGAGTTGGCTTGATTGATCGGATGCACTTTCCGACATTTCAGCAATCATCGTTGCAATGGTTATGATCTTGTCAGAGATGCCAGCGAGTGACTCACCCGTTTTGGAAACCAGGCTCGAACCAGCTTCAACTTCAGTGACGGATGCTGCGATCAGGTTCGAGATGTCCTTGGCTGCTGTCGCCGATCGATCGGCCAGTCCCCTGACTTCAGAAGCAACAACCGCGAATCCTCTGCCTGCTTCACCAGCTCGAGCTGCTTCCACTCCGGCATTCAATGCGAGAAGGTTGGTCTGGAATGCCAGTTCATCAATGACGTTGATGATCTTGCCCATCTCCTCAGATGAAGCCTCTATGCGCTTCATCGCCTCAATTGTCTGCGCAACAACCTGACCGCTTTGTTCCGCGTCACTTGCAGCGGTGTCAACTACACTGCGTGCTTCCTTGGCAGTCGAGGCAGTATCCGTGACTGACGTATTGATCTGCGCGAGCGTTGCCGAAGCCTCTTCCACACTGGCGGCCTGCTGCTTAGTCCGGCGAGACAGATCCATGGCTGCCTTGGAAATCTCCTGTGAACCAGAGCGCATATTGCCGATGCTTGATACGACGTTTGAGACTGCAAACGCGAGCTTCTGGACGGCGGCGTTGAAATCCACTTTCAGCTGTTCGTAGCCGGCTGGCATGTCGGCATGAATTTTGGCGTTCAGGTCGCCCTGCGCCAAACGTTCGAGAGCGGAACCGATGACCTGAACGGCCTCGGCCTGCTCGCTTTCGCTCTGTGCACGCTGCGTTTGCGTTTGCAGTTGGGCCTCTTCCGTCTGCTTCTCAAGCCGTTTCATCTCGGCCGCCTGATCGCAGAACCCTACAAGCGCAGCAGCGATACTTCCGATTTCATCCTTACGGTCACGCGATGGAACTTTACTTTCGATATCGCCATCGCTCTACGCCACAATGCGAGAAGTCAATCCAGCCAGCGGACGTGTTACCAACGACGAGAATACCAGGGTAATGGTGCCGATGATGAACAGGGTCACCAACAAAGACGTGCCAACAATTGCCCAGACCATGCTCATAATGGCTGCGTCAATGCCATTCGTCTTCCAAGCGACGACAGTTTAACCCTGTAACCGACCTTTTTTGTCGGTTGCGGCAGCAGAGGTCACGATATGACCGTTGAGATAGTTTACCTCTTGCGGCTATTAGCGCATCTTTATTTGCCTGGAAAAAGGCGGCGAGATCCTCACCCGTTGCACCGGAGTCTGAGAATTGACTCAGAACTGTATTGTCCGGCGTCATGGCCAGCAGGGTTGCAACCCCAGCCGATCCGCCTACCAAATCCTTGTAGCTGGCGGCAACGATATCTGTCTTCTTCCAGCGTAAAGCTCCTGCCATTGTGGATGCAGCTTGTCTGGTGATCTCATCTCTTGCATCAGTAAAGTCTGCCAGGAGTCTTGATCTGATTGTCGTCGTGACTGCGAGAGCACTGAGCACCGCCCCCACAATGCAAACCGCTACGACGACCGCAATCAATTTTGTTGGCTCTGTTCTGCCTAAATGTTGTGAGACCTTGCTGACTGACGGTTCGTCACTAGCGAGGATACCATGAAGGCTCAGGATTTTCAGGCACTTGTCGA
>NZGY01000115.1 GCA_002689605.1 Filomicrobium sp. | reverse complement strand
ACGCCCCGCCAATGCCTCGCCGGCGCCATGAGTTAGCAGGGAAAACTACATCAGAGCCGAACAGAGCCGATTTTTTGGGGCGCCATGTTGGGTCTGTCCGTAACCGAGAAAATTGAAAGACCTCAGATTAGCAGGCTTCGTCGCTAAGGCACAGGCTTGGATAGTTGTGGTCGTTAAAAGCGGTCTGGCTTTGGTCAATTGATCGAAGTGCTCGCCGTACTGATGGAAACACTAAAGTTGATATTGCCCTTGCATATAATACGATATTGCACTAAATAGTACGAAATCGTATCAAATATGGAGCATTGGAATGAGCATCTCAAGGCGTGGCGTGTTGGGTTTGATTGGAGGCGGGCCGATTATTGCTGCGGGGGCCGGGGCAGGTGGCTTTGCTTTGACAAGGACGCCGGAAAAGGCGTTAGCGCCTTGGTCGGCTGCCGGTGGCTATTCTGATCCACGCAAGCGAGCTTTGTCCTATGCGATCCTTGCTCCGAACCCGCATAACCGCCAGCCGTGGCTCGTTGATTTAAGCGAAAAGGATACGGTTGTGCTCTATCGCGACAAGGAGCGCGATCTCCCACATACAGATCCTGACGCGCGACAACTCACTATCGGACTTGGCTGCTTTCTAGAGCTTATGGAGATTGCCGCCGGTGAAACTGCCCACGCGGTTGATTTAGACCTCTTCCCACAAGGTGAAGATGGGCCCGTGGCTGTGGCGCGCTTTCGTGATGGAGGTCAACGCGATGCGCTGTTTCAACAGGTCATGTCACGTCGCACTTGCAAGGAGCCGTTTGATCCAAGGCCGCTGCCGGTTTCGGCTGTGCAGGAACTTTCGGCATTTTCGCACGTCATCACCGATCCCGCACGTGTCAAAGAACTGAGAGCATTGACTTGGGATGCTTGGAAAACAGAGGTCTACACGCATCGGACAATGAAAGAGAGCGTGGATCTGATGCGGTTCGGCAAATCAGAGATCAACGCCAATCCAGACGGGATCGATCTGGGCGGGCCGTTTCTCGAAGCATTGATGCTTTTTGGAGTGCTGAGCCGGGAGGCACAACTCGATGAAAACTCGTCAGGGTTTAAAGAGGGCGTTCGCATTTATCATGAAATGCTGATGGCAACGCCAGCCTATGCCGTACTGACGACGCTAGGTAACTCTCGCGCTGACCAGATTGCAGCCGGTCGGCGCTGGTTGCGTTTAAACCTGACGACAACAGCTCTGGGACTTGCACTTCACCCTGTTAGTCAGGCTTTGCAGGAGTTCCCAGAAATGGCGCCGCACTTTAAGAAGGCGCAACGCATGCTTGCCAAACCCGGCCATACCGTTCAAATGCTGGGGCGATTGGGTTATGGACCGCAGGTTGCGCGCTTGCCGCGCTGGCCGCTTGAAACGCGCACACGGAATGGATGACAAGTTAAACACTGACGATGCAAGAGCGGGGAAGTCCGCAGCTGCAACAGCCTTCGAGCTATTCAACGAGATTGGGATTATCGAGCAGCTTGCCAGAACCATGTTCGAGGCGCGCTTGCCCGAAGGATTCTTGGTGTCCCATTTTTCTGTGCTCAACCATCTTATTCGCGTTGAGGACGGTCAAACGCCGTTGGTTTTAGCTCGTGCATTTCAGGTGCCGAAAACAACCATGACCCATACGCTTTCGATTCTTGAAAAGCATCAGCTTGTGAAGCTCAAACCAAACCCGAAGGACGGGCGCAGCAAATGTGTCTGGCTGACAGCCAAAGGACGGAAGTTTCGCGAGAAAGCGATTCAGAGCCTGACAGGTGAGCTTGATGTGCTCACCGAGGAATTCTCACGGGACTTTATAGCGGACTTGGTTCCTAAGCTGTCTCGTATCCGAGCGTATATGGATAAACGTCGCGATACGGAGTGAGTTGAGTAAGGTTTGGCCGCGTGTATGGCTTTTTCTGTCGATGGAACGGCATCACGCGGCACACAATCAGAGATAGGTTTGCGGTTCGCCATGCCGCGCAATAAAGTGCCCTCAATAAATTTGGAGGGAATGACGAATGGTGGATCAGAAGATCATCGACGAGTTGGCGCCGACAGGTGTGTTAAGGGCTGGTATCAATCTCAGCAACTTTCTGCTCGTCACTGGCGAGGCTGACAATGGTGACCCCGTCGGCGTATCGCCAGATATGGCAAAAGAAGTAGCTGATCGGCTGGGTGTTAGCGTGAAATACGTGACCTATCCCTCGCCTGGGCCACTCGGTGATGATGCTGATGCAGACAAATGGGACATTGGCAACATTGGTGCAGAGCCTCAGCGTGCCGAGAAGATCAACTTTTCCGCTGCCTATTGCGAAATCGAAGCCACTTATCTGGTGCCGGCTGGTTCCTCGATTCAGTCGATTGCCGACGTCGATAAGCCTGGCAATCGCATCGCTGTGACCGGTCGTGCGGCCTACGGGCTTTGGTTACAGAACAACATCAAGAATGCTGAGCTTGTCCTGACTGACAGTTTGGATGAAGCCTTCGAGGTCTTTGAGCGTGACAAGCTGGAAGTGCTGTCGGGCCTGCGGCCACGCCTGATTACTGACGTGGAGAATATGCCCGGTGCGCGCATTTTGGACGGTCAGTTCAGTGCGGTGCAACAGGCGGTCGGCACGCCGAAGAAGAATAGCGCCGCAACGCCTTGGCTCGCAGCTTTTGTAGAGGAGGCGAAAGCATCCGGCTTTGTAGCCAGCCTGATTGAGAAGCACAACGTCAAAGGGTTGTCAGTGGCTCCCTTGGCGAAGTGATCTGATCTCGCATAGAAGAACCCAGAGCTTAACCGATCATTAGGGTTAAAATGAACCGAATGCGGTCATCCGTGTTCGGTTCATTGGCTGTTTGGATTGTTGCCCCAAATATCGTTGTGGAATTGAAGTAGCTTCCGAGCTGCTTCGATACTTAAAACGTTTGACTGCAAAGGCATACATGACTGATCAGCTTCATCAGCAACCATCGCGACGCGAGTCAAGATCTCGCGTGACGGTGGCAATCATTGCATCGCTTCTGATTTTTTCACTGGTTTTCGTTGCACTTTGGGCCCTGACGACAATCGGCTTTATGTATGCCCTTGCAACGGCAACACCGGCCACCATCGTTGTGGCATGCAGCATCTTTGTGTTTGATGCTGTCGGCGATTGTTTTGGTGCGATTGTTGAGGTGGTTGCCTCTGTCTTTGCGGCTATTGCTGAAGCTATTGGCGCAGTTGTTGCTGCTGTTCTGGCTGCCTTGGCAGCGGTGTTCAGTATATTTGGCGGCTAGACTGGCGTTTGCACTCATTCGGTTTCAGAATACTGGTAAGTCCTCTGGTGCTCTTGCGGTGAGCAATTGCGGTGCTCCGTCTCTAATGACGATGTTTTCCTCGGTCACCAAGAACCTTCCCCCAGGGATTGCGATACCTGGCTCGATTGTCATGATCATACCTTCCTTCAAAATGGTTTGATCAAAAGCCGCTAGCGATGGGGGCTCGGTCAGTTGGATGCCGAGACCATGGCCATAACGACCGATGCTTTCATCTGAACCTCCAATCACAGCTTGCATCGTTTCAAATAACTGCTGGCAGGATACGCCTGGTCTTGCGGCGGCTAGTGCTGCCTCCGTTGCCCGGTAGAGTGTTGCGTAGGCATGACGTGCACTGTTGTCTGGTGAGCCAATCGCAAAGTTACGGTCAAAGTCGCAGAAATATCCATTTAATGTTGCGCCTGTATCCAGCATCAGGATGTCACCATGTTCGAGCGGTGTTTCCGCAGGTGGTGAGATGATGTCCTGGTATCCACCCTGGCCTGCTCCGCCGACGAGATAAGGCACATCATCGGCACCCTGGCTTAGGAGCTCAATCTTGAAAGCGCGAAAGGATTCTGATTGCGGTTGGCCTGCTTTGAACAGTCTGGGCGCATTGGCAAAGCTGCGCGATGCGATATTGCAGATCTCAGTCGTAATCGCGATTTCAGCGTCAGACTTGACCATTCTCTGAGCGCGGACAAGTTCCGTTGCATCGACGAACTCCGTATGGCGCAGTTGCGCGTCCAATGTTTCGAACCCGGCGAGCGGCATGTGGAGATGTGTTTCCGGGCCCTTCAAGAGGCCAACGCTTAGATAACCTTCGAGGGCTGATTTTAGAAGCGATATGCCATCGTCATCCGGGCGGGGCGACGGCCATGTCCGGATGTCATCTATCCAGGTGCGCGACATCAGTGCTGCGCCAATCTCCGGGATGACCGCTATAGGTTTGCCGCTTCCGGGAATGATCAGGAACCATGGGCGTGTCGGACTTTGCCAGAACTGCGTTCTGAAGCCGGTGTAGTAGCGGATTTCGGGCTCATTCATGAGAAGCAGCGCAGAAATGCCTGCTTCATGCATTCGCGATTGGATGTAGGAAACGCGTGCTTCGAATTCGCTGGCTGGAAAGTCCGACATAAGCTGCTTTCTGTTTTGGCGAAAAATGCCAATTGTTGAAGAAAGCCATCTGATCGGTTTCTAAATCGTCAGTCAATCAGTGCGAGTGTTGCATTGACTTTATTTGGAGTTGCTTGTTCGGCTTTTTCTGATTTTGATGGCACACAGGCTCGCGGAGCTACGNGATTGAGNGAGCTGTGCCGCAATGTAAAGGGTGAACACCTTANGGGAGGATGCGAATGAGTTCGCGCGACGTCCGCTTGATCTCGAGGCTGCTTGTTCGGATTTGGCGTTGGGTATCATCCATGACCATGCGGCCGGAACCCAGCCATTGATATTCGTTCCATGTCATGTCTACTGCAACCAGCAGACTGAAGCTGAACGTAANGACAAGATTTATNCGCCGGATCATAGGATCCACCTTCGTCGGAGTTATTAAAAACATTCCCCTGAGAAGAGTCTTAGCACTGAACTCTTAATNTTGGTTTTGCTGAGAATGTGCAAATCGAAATAGTTTCGGAACTTCGCGTTGAGANCCTGTTAGCATCTATTCTTTTGCAACGATGTCGATATGTGGCCCGCAGACTTAAGCGTGTTTTCACTCCCTGAATGTGGCGGCGGGATGTGCCAATANCCTAATTCGACCTCACTTTTTACGAATTGCGATGGCGGAATCTGAACGATCGCAAATGATTCGATTTCAAGCTGCAATTGGATCAATCAACAGCNATTNTGCGGNCGNGCGTGCATAGCTCGTTCCGTTGAAAAGAGACGTNTGAGCTGCTGGCAACGGNTGCGTTGGAGAGTGCAGGTGCGTTGTCTAAGTCTATCNNAGGGGGNGAAAATGACAGAATCAAAAGCTTATCTAGAAAAAGTCCAAACCAAGCTTGGCGCGGTGACAGCGCGCGAAAAGGTCTTGATCCAGGCATTGGGCGAAGCCTTGAGTGAGGCCGATCGCTGTCTGTTGGATGATGTGCGCGCGCTGACAATTGAGCATGAAACGCGGCGGACGATGATCCTGTCTGAATTGCAGAACCTGGCGGCCCGTATCGGAACGATTCCTGTTGGCGAGCGAGACATGGAGGCGCTTGAGTACGAACCGCTGGATCTGCCCTACAAGGCAATTGAGGAAGTGGAGCAGCCTCCTGCAGAACCTCGTGTGATGAATGATGGTGTTACGCCACCTTCANTGCCGGAGGCGGCATCGCAGTCGCCTGAAAAGGGCGGTGGAGATTGGCGCGAGGCGCTGGCTAATTTGCGCAAGGCTGGATAATTTCTCACTTGCTTGCTTACTGGCTAGCGTTAAATCCGGCGATCATTTCCTCTGTGAGTGCGAGCCGATACGCTGTTGCTGTAGCATTGTACTGGTGAGGCGCCCTTCAAGCCAGACGGGGGTGGGGGAAGGGGTGAAGGGCGCGCTCACCAGATGGGGCGAAAAGCCCCGAACTATTCTTGGACTCGGATGATGCGTGTGACCGTGACACCATCGGGCCCGGTAATTCTTATTTTGCCCACGCATGTTTCTTTATGGCAGTTGACAGTCCCCGCACGTTGGAGGTCTTTGCCATCACTGACGTGGGCATGCCGAACGCTCCTGCAATTTTCGCCCTTGCACGAACCACGCGCGTCGGTCGTTACTGTTTTGCCGTGAGGTCCGACAGTCTTTGTATGGCGTTCCCAAGCGCCGGCACTCGATATGGGCAACATTGAAATGGATAGAAAGACGATTGGAAGAGCGGATTTGACGAGGACTGACATGCTTCTTTGTCTTCTCAGTTTGCGAGCTTGATTGCCCCACGTGCGAGTAGATATAACATCTTTATGCTGATTAAATNTTGCGAGCCGACGTTCAAATTGGTGAGAAGTTGATTCATATGCGTTCAATAGTTTCGTCCGTGATCTAGGGCGGCGAGATGAATGCTTTGAGTTTGTTGTTGATGCCACTTGCTGCTCTGACATCGCGTATCAGCGTTACCCACTCGCCCAGTGCGATCTTCATAGGGTTGTTGGAGATTTGCCCGCCCTTGATGCCGTAGACAAGTCGCTCATTTTCTGGTGCGGNTGCGAACGTTCCGAACAGTCTGTCAAAGACAATGAGANCGGAGCCAAAGTTGCGGTCAAGGCATCCATCATTGCAGGCATGATGCACGCGGTGGTGGCGAGNCNTGTTCAACACCCACTCCAACGGACCAAGTGAGATGTCTAGGTGCGTGTGCAGGAAGAACTGNTNGANTAAGCCGAGACCGANCGTGCCAACAATCGCCAAAGGGTGGAAGCCAATCCACGCGAGTGGAAGAAAGNAAATGAATGCGCCGGTCAGTTGACCTGTCCAGCCGAGGCGGATTGCAGCTGATAGATTGAATTTAGTTGCCGAGTGATGCACAGCGTGCGTCGCCCAAAACCATCGTATGTGATGNGATGCGCGGTGGAANCAGTAATAACAGAACTCGACACCAAGGAAGAGCAGCGCGATTGTCCACCACTTGTCGAGAGGAATATCGAACAGGCGGNTTTGATACAGGAAAAGGAACGGCACGGCGGCTATGCCGCTCGTCAATATGCNCGCTGCAAGGTTGCCGATGGCAACACCGACTGATGCCATCGTTTCTCTTGTGTCGAAATGCTCTTCACGATCATGGGCNGCCAGGCGCGCATAACCAAACTCCAAGGCAATGAACGCTAGAGCGATGGGNAGGAACGCGCCAACGCCCGGCCGAAGGTCCGTCAGATNGGGGGCGAGATCAAACATGGTTGTGCGTGTTTCAAGTTACTTGGGTTCGGTAGTTGGAATGCGGTTTTGGGGCGCTTAGTTTTTGAGCATGGCCTCGACCTTATTGAGCGCGCTGTCGCAGCTCTTTGAGATGCGGTNGCGATTCTTGTCGAGGCACCGCACGATGCGGCCATGACCAGGCTGAACGTCTGCGCAATAGCGCTCTGTGTCTGGCTGGCAGGAAAACAGAACCTGCTGTGCTGTTTTTGCTTTGCCGATGAACGCACTGCAGGCTGGAGATAGTCGGTCGGATTTGTCGAGAAGGCACTGNGCGATGCGNCCACCACCCGGGAAGACGTTGCTGCAGAGTCTGCTGACGTCACCGCCGCAATGGCGCATGCCGGCTCGCGCGAATGATATGCCGCTTGCCTGTGCGCTGGCTGCAAACTGTGTGATCATGATCGCCGTGCACAGCGCGATGGGAAGTGTTGCTTTCATCTGATTGTCTCCAGTATCGATTAATTTGTNGAAGGAGCCGCCCTCCGGCTTAGACGGGGAAGAACCGGAGGGCGCTTGCATCAGGAGGGGAAGGAGGTCTCCTTATTAGCGGTGGAAACTGCGCGAGCGCGTAACCGTGAGACCGTAGCGGCCGNTGTATGTGGCGGTGCCGCTGCACGATCCACCTGAGCAAGATGTTGAACCGCTGCGCGTGGCGCTACGACCATACCGTCCGGTCACGCTTTGCGAGGATGAGCACGTTCCGCCAGAGCAAGACCCGGAGCCGTGGGACGAGACTGTTCCACCGTAGGGTCCGGTGGTTGAGCTGCTGCGCTCCCAGGCACCNGCTGACGTTGCTGCAAATGCAGTTGCTGTAAGAAGACCGACAGAAAGAGCAGTCCGAATGAACTTAGACATTGGTGTGATACTCCTGTGTTGGTGGGCTGTATTGCCCGGCGTCACAAGGAGAATGGCTCGCTCACTTTGCTGGCCTGTTACNGAAACGCCCTGGAAATGTAACGAAGTGTAACAATGGCCGCGCATGGGTTTCGATCTGATGTATCGCCGTCTATTGTGCGGGCTATGTCAAATAACCCACGCATAGTCGTCNTTGAAGATGATGCTGAGATCCGATCATTGCTGAAGGATTACCTGCAGCGCGAAGGCTTCCGCGTGGATGCCGCTGAGAGCGGCGCTGCGTTTGACCGACTGATGACGCAGTATGGTGCTCCAGAGCNNNTCGTCCTNGATATTATGTTGCCGGGAGAAGACGGTCTCTCAATTTGCCGTCGGGTGCGGGCATCGTCTCAAGTTCCCATCATTATGTTGACGGCACGCGGTGAAGACATAGACCGCATTGTCGGTTTGGAAATTGGCGCTGACGGTTATCTGCCGAAGCCATTTANCCCACGTGAGCTGTTGGCGCGCATTCGCGCCATACTCCGCCGATCAGAACCGCAAGCAGCGTCTGAGAAGAANTCGTTCCAGGTTGGTTCGCTCATAGTCGACCTCTCGGCGCGGAAGGTCACGAGCGNAGAAGGAATAGCAATCGAGNTGACCGGTGCTGAGTTTGATCTTCTTGCCTGCTTCATTGCGCGACCTGGGCGCGTNCTTTNNCGCGATCAGCTTATGGACTGGACTCGTGGCCGCCGCGCTGACGTATTTGACCGTACGATTGATGTGCAGGTCAGCCGGCTACGGAAGAAGATAACGCTTGGTGACGATGAGATGATCAAGACGTCACGCGGTGCCGGCTACATTTTGACGGCGCCGGTCAAGGAGCTCTGACTTCATGTTTGGCCGATTGGGATTCCTTGGACGCTTGTTGCTGATTGTGTTTGCCTTGCTGATTGCCTTCCTTGCGTTAGCTGTCGCGATGTCATTTATTTCGCAGGAGCGTCGCACGCCAGGGACTGAACGCTTTCCAGTCCCGGCTCAAACTGCTGCTATCGTTGAACTGGTGGATCGTACGGAAGGGGGACAGCGTGCTGGTGTTCTGCGCGCCGTCAGCAACGAGCGGTTCGTTGNGACAATCACGCGGGAAAGTATGTCTCCTGGACCTACGGCATCGCGTATGCCGGCGGTCGAGTGGCTTGTGTCGCAATATCTGGAGACTTTGCCGGAACGTGATGTCCGGGTGTTCATCGGTGAAGATCAAAGCATGGGGACGATTGCTCGTGCTTTGGAGCGGTTTAAACTTGCCTCAAGTACACAAATCTCAATTCAAGTTGCTTTAAGGGACGGCAGCTTTGCTGTCTTTCGCTTGCGCGGTGACAGCACGCGGCGTGTCTTTGGTGTTCCAGCCGGTTTCTGGCTTAGTGTCATCGGATGCTTGCTCGCGGCTGTCGCGATGTGGGCGATTGTGCGTGAAGCCCGACCGCTCAAGGCACTTGCTCATTCTGTTGAGCGTTTTTCAGAAGATGGTCAGCCTCGCAATGTTGATCCGCAAGGGGCGCCCGAAATACGTCATCTGATCTCTGCGAGTAACGCAATGCAGTCTCGCATCGCCGCGCTGTTGAAAGGGCGGACGATGCTTCTCGGCGCGATCAGCCACGATCTTAAGACGTATGTGACGCGATTAAGATTACGGGCGGAATTTATTGAGCCGCAAGACCAGCAGAAGCGTGCGGTGCGTGATCTTGATGACATGACAGACTTGATTGATACCGCGCTGAGTGTTGCCCGCGGTACGCTCACAGCTGAACGTCGGCAACGTGTCGACCTTTATGCGTTGATTAGCGAGGAAATTGAACTTCGGCCGGACGAGCCCATCGATTTAAAATCGCCAGGGTCAATCGAGGCTTTCATCATCAATGGTGACCCGGTCTCGTTGAAGTCCGTTATTGCAAATCTTTTAGACAATGCCGCGCGATATGCAGAGAATTGCCGGGTCATTCTGGAGAGCCACGCGGATGGCATCTGCGTGATCGTCGAAGATGACGGACCGGGNATTCCTGAAAGCGAGCGCGAAACGGTGTTTGAACCCTTCTATCGTCTGGATCCATCACGCANTAAAGATACGGGCGGNAGCGGCCTCGGCCTTGCCATTGCCAAGCAGATTGTCGAAGGGCATGGCGNCCGTATCNATCTGGAAGTGTCCGGCCTGGGTGGTGCTCGGTTTCAGATCGTTTTGCCGGCGGCTTGAGTGAGCTTACTCAGCCGCCTCGCTCTTTNATCTCTTTTTGGGCGTTCGTTTCTTAGCTGCTGCTCGCTTGGCTGGAGCCTTTGCTGCCGTGGCCGCCGCCGCACGTTTCGTANGTGGCTTGCCAGACTTGCCGGTGGTTTTGGATAGAGCGTGGCCACGTCGCTTAAGCAGATCTTTCAGGAATTCGCCGGTATGGCTGCCGTCGGTCGCGGCCACGTCCTCCGGGGTGCCAATTGCAACGATCTCGCCGCCGCCNTCACCGCCGTTTGGACCGATGTCGAGGATCCAGTCGGCNGTCTTGATCACTTCCAGGTTGTGCTCAATCACGACAACTGAGTTTCCGGCATCGACCAGCTCATGCAGCACTTCGAGAAGTTTNGCNACGTCATGGAAATGCAAACCAGTGGTCGGTTCGTCAAGGATGTAAAGCGTACGTCCTGTGGCGCGCCGCGAGAGTTCCTTGGCGAGCTTNACGCGCTGCGCCTCACCGCCAGATAGCGTCGTTGCCTGNTGACCGACCTTGATGTAGCCGAGACCGACACGGCGCAGTGTTTCGACCTTGTCGCGAATGGCGGGNACGGCCTTGAAGAAATCGCAGGNGTCTTCCACGGTCATGTCAAGAACGTCCGCAATCGACTTGTCGCGGAACTTNATCTCAAGGGTTTCGCGGTTGTAGCGCGCGCCCTTGCACTGATCGCACTGGACATAGACGTCCGGTAGGAAGTGCATCTCGATTTTGATGACGCCGTCGCCCTGACAGGCTTCGCAACGNCCGCCCTTGACGTTGAACGANAAACGTCCGGGCAGGTAACCGCGCGCCTTGGCTTCCGGCAGGCCGGCGAACCATTCGCGGATCGGGGTAAAGGCGCCGGTATACGTGGCAGGGTTGGAACGTGGTGTTCGGCCAATTGGCGACTGGTCGATGTCGATGACNTTGTCGAGATGTTCGAGACCGTCGATCCGCTTATGGGAACCGGGTTGCTCGCGGGCATTGCTGAGCTTGCGCGCGATGGCCTTNTACATTGTNTCGATCAGGAAGGTTGANTTGCCGGANCCTGACACGCCGGTGACNCAAGTGAAAAGGCNGAGCGGGACNGAACCCGTAACCTTCTTGAGGTTGTTTTCCTGCGCTTCGACAACGGTGATCTGCTTGCGCGGATTGGGTTCGCGCCGCTTGGGCGGTAGCGGTATCTGTCTCGTGCCTTTGAGGTATTGGCCGGTCAGACTTTGCGTGCTGGCCATAATGTCCTTCGGCGTGCCCTGGGCGATCACCTGGCCACCGTGGACACCGGCACCTGGACCAATATCAACAACGTGGTCGGCCGTTAGAACCGCATCCTCATCNTGTTCAACAACAATGACAGTATTGCCGAGATCGCGCAGGTGGCGCAGCGTTCCGAGTANACGTTCGTTGTCNCTTTGGTGCAGACCGATCGATGGCTCATCGAGAACGTAGAGAACGCCTGTCAGACCCGACCCGATTTGAGAGGCCAANCGGATGCGCTGGCTCTCGCCACCNGATAAGGTTCCCGAGGNCCGTGACAAGGTGAGGTAATCCAGCCCGACATCATTGAGGAATTTTAGNCGCTCTTTGATCTCTTTCAGAATGCGTGTTGCGATCTCAGACTGCTTGGATGTGAATGTATCCGGTAGATCGTCAAACCAGGCGCCGGCCTTGCGAATAGACATGTCGCAAACTTCGCCGATGTGCTTTTCACCGACCTTGACACAGAGTGCCTGCGGTTTGAGGCGGAAGCCGTCACANTCTTCGCAGCGATGATTGCCCTGGTAGCGTGAGAGCTCGTCACGCACCCATTGGCTGTCCGTCTCGCGCCAGCGCCGCTCGATGTTATTGATGACGCCTTCAAACGGCTTTTTGGTTTTGAACTTTCTGAGGCCATCCTCATAGACGAANGAGACGTCCTCGCTGCCTGTTCCGAATAACANTGCGTTCTGGACCTGACGCNGGAGATCGTTCCACGGCGTTGTCATTTGAACTTTGAAATGGCGGGCCAAGGCTTGCAGCGTCTGCTCGTAGTACGGNGAGGTTGCACCTGTCTTGGCCCATGGCTGNATCGCACCCTGGCGCAGNGAAAGATTGCCATNAGGGACGACNAGGTCTGGCTCGAACTGCAATTCGGTACCGAGGCCGTCGCATTTNGGACATGCGCCTGCTGGCGAGTTGAACGAGAACAGCCGCGGCTCGATTTCATCGATGGTGAAACCGGAGACCGGGCAGGCAAAGCGCGCTGAAAAGACGATCCGCTCGTGTGTGTCGTTCTTGGACTTGTTGGCGCCCTTGGTGGCAGCCGCCGGNAATTCCTTGTCGGCGAACTCAGCGATCGCGATGCCGTCGGCGAGCTCCAGGGCAGTTTCAACGGAGTCAGCTAAGCGGGTCGCGATATCATCGCGCACGACNAGACGATCAACGACGACGTCAATGTCATGNTTGTATTTTTTATCGAGCTTTGGTGCGTCCGGGATCTCGTAGAACTGGCCGTTGATCTTGACNCGCTGAAAGCCCTTCTTCATAAGNTCGGCAAGATCTTTACGGAATTCGCCCTTGCGACCNTTTACGATGGGCGCCAGCAAATAGAGTCGTGTCCCTTCTTCAAGCTCAAGAATGCGGTCAACCATCTGGGTGACAGTCTGGCTTTCGATGGGCAGGCCGGTTGCAGGTGAGTACGGCACACCAACNCGGGCAAAGAGCAGACGCAGGTAGTCGTAGATCTCTGTGACAGTGCCCACTGTTGAGCGTGGATTTCGGCTTGTCGTTTTTTGCTCGATCGAGATTGCCGGAGACAGACCGTCGANATGATCGACATCNGGCTTCTGCATCATCTCCAGGAACTGGCGCGCGTAGGCTGAGAGNCTTTCGACGTAGCGGCGCTGGCCTTCTGCATAAATGGTGTCAAATGCCAGAGAGGATTTGCCCGAACCCGATAGCCCGGTGAAGACAATCAAGGCGTCGCGCGGGATCGTAAGGTCGACCCCCTTTAGGTTGTGCTCGCGGGCGCCGCGGACATGGATGACTTTGTCATCATCTGATCGTTTTTTGCTCATGCAACAAGCTTTAGCGGATGGTCAGAAGTGAAACAANGCAGCTGATACGCGCGTACACAATCAAAGGATCTCGAACAAGTTTNGGNAGCATATTTCAACTCTGGNAATGCTGGCTGATTTTCTTTNTACTGATTTATTTGCATCTGATGCAATGAGACAATCGAAATTGCGTCAAACGCCTAACATGANGCGACACAGATGTGGGANGAGCTTCTGTCGATTGTAAGGAGGATGAAAATGATCGGACGAAGCTTAACTGNTGTCATTGGCCTCGCGGTCCTGCTCGCCATTTCTGTTGGAACGGTTGCNCACAGTTCAGAGGTCGCAAAGCAGATTNAGGCCGTTGAAGTTAAGNCCTGGGATCTGTGGAAGGCAAAAGAAAAACAAGGCTATGCAGCATTGTTTGGTGAGCCAGCTGTGCGGGTCACTGCCGAGGGCGTCAATGCCGGTGTCGCTAACACCGTGGCTCTTGATACACCGGATAACTGCAGCAAACGTCNTTACGAGCTGCAAAAGATGACTGCCCACAAGATCACTGATGATGTGTTCGTTCTGACGTATCGGGCAAAATTTGGCGAAAGCTGTGATGGCAAGGCAGCNACTTACAGCACTTACTTCTCGTCGACATANCGTCGGGAAGGCGATGACTGGAAGAACGTCGTCTACACGGAAACGGCAGTTGCCGAATAGGCAAAGCTGNGGTGACGGGTGGCCAAGAATTGCGGCTCATGTCGATTGGCCACCCGTCTCATGCAAATGCATTTCATCAATAATGGCCCCAATGTTTTTGATTTTTGGTCTGACGCTTGAACAGCGGTNAGACACGAGATGTCCTGTGGACAACTGCCCGTAGTGATCGATTTGAGTATTTATTGCAGACAATGATTGTTTTGTGTTTTGGCAAACGTGCTCAATTATGCTGACAGGNTGATGTCAGTAGACCTCGCCTATTCTTNAAGGACATCGACAGGTCTGCGGCNGGCNAGNCCAGTTTGCCTGGATGCAGACGTTTNCATTTGCCTGACTCATTACTCGTGTTTCAAGGATTCTTAGGTTCGCGTGCAGAAAAACATCAACTTTTATCCTTGGTACCAAGCCTGCCGAAGTCTTCTATTCTGGCAGGGCATCTGGTTTCTTTATCTGCAAAAGGAACTATCGGCCGGCGAAGCTATTCTGCTTATCGCAATCTTCGACGTCGCATCGGCTTCTTTGGAGGTGCCGTCTGGGTACTTCTCCGACCGGTTTGGTCGTCGATTGACGTTGATTATCGGCTTGGTTGCCATGATGTGCGGATGCCTCGCCATCGGGCTTGGTGCCAGTTTCGTGCTCATGGCGTTGGGGCAGGTTCTGCTTGGCGTTGGGATCGCATTCAATTCCGGTACAGATAATGCCCTCCTCTATGACTCATTGTTAGGTGCCGGTCAGCAGGATGATGTTGCCAAACATGAAGTGCGGGCCTGGCGGTTCAACTTTTCGGCGCTTGCCATATCGGCTTTTGTTGGTGGTTTCATTGCGCTTCATTCCATGGCGGCGACGTTCTTGCTGACATCATGTGCGGCAGTTCTGGGTTTATTCATTGCTTGGCAGTTTGAAGAACCCGAAACGGGGGCTCGGCAGTCAACGTTATCAAAGGCGGAGCGGTTTGCGGTTCTGGGTGGCTACCTTCGCCAGCCCCTATTGGCATGGCTGTTCTATCTTGCTGTAGCGATGTACGTCTTCAGCCATGTGCCGTTCGTGTTCGGACAACCGTTTATCGATCATGTCATGCAGCGGTCAGGTATCGGAGACTATACGACAGCAGTGAGTGGCAGCATTACCTCTGCTATGATGTTGGTATCAGTTGCTGCAGGTTGGTTGGCGCTGCCGCTGGGTGCACGATTGGGGGTTGCAGGAATTCTTCTGCTGGCGTTCGGTATTCAGATTGGCTTGATAGCGGTCTTGATGGCGTCTGTTCATCCAGTAGCGATGATGTTTCTCCTGCTCCGCATGGTGCCTAACGCGTTTGCACAACCTTTTATTCTGGCGAAAATCCAGCCCCGTATTGATAGCGCTAATCGAGCAACTTACCTGTCACTGCAGAGCTTGTGTGGGCGGTTCGGGCTTGGGGTGACCTTGTTTATCGGCGCCGGTGTCGTGGATGGTTCGCAATCGTTATCGCATGAGACATTGCAATGGTTGCTGGCGATTTATGTCTTCATTGGACTAGGGATTTGGATGACGCTTTGGTTCACGAGTAGGCATATATCTGATGACGAGGCCTCGTCACAGTTATCAACATAGTCACGACATGCTGCCAAGTGGCCAATATCGGTGTGTCACTATGTGTGCTTTAAACTGGAGGTCCCGCACATTGGAACCACATGATCATCACAGCACGAGAGATTTGGGCCGGCACACCGGCTATAACGCGCGGCATTCTGCTGATGGTGGTATCAACGGTTTTCTTTGCCGTGATGCATGGCGCGATCCGTTACGCGACACAGGATCTACATCCGTTCCAAGTCGCATTCTTTCGTAACTTCTTTGGACTGCTGGTGTTTCTGCCGATTGCTCAGTTGGCCGTGAGGCCGTACTGTCGTTCTAACGCCTGGTCTTTTGAGCGTCATTTTTCATTCACCACCGGTTCAGGCTGTGGTCGATAATGTCTCGCCATGATGATTACTCATGTTTGGAAAAGACTGGCCAGTGTCACGGCGCTGATGCTCATGCTTTGCAGCAGTCCGACAAGTGCACCTGCGCTTGCTGCCGAAGCGTGCTTTAGCGACTGGTCCGTTGCTGCCTCTGTTGTGCGAGAGCATGAACTGGTGCCAGTAGATAAGCTCAGTTCGCTGGCGCGAAGTAAGGCAAGTAGTCGATTGGTGCAGACACAACTCTGCCAGTCGAAAGATGGCTTTCATTACAAGCTTGTCTTGCGAGGGCCGGACGGCAAACTCAAGAAACTCAGGGTAAATGCCAAAAGTCCGTTTGCGCACGGAGGAATGGTGCAATGAGCGATTATGCCCCGGATTTGACGCATCTGCGTGGACAGGGTTTAGTTGCGCTCGAAATGGCAACAGCCGCGGGCTGAGCTTGGGACAATGATCGTGGAGAATTGCCGTGCGTGCGCTTGTTGTTGAGGACGATCCAGATCTCAATCGGCAGCTGGTCAGTGCGTTGGATGAAGCTGGGTTTGCTATTGATACCGCTTTCGATGGTGAAGAAGGCTACTTTCTAGGCGATACAGAGCCCTACGACGTTGTCATCCTGGATATCGGTTTGCCGAAAATGGATGGTATTTCGGTCCTTGAGCAATGGCGTCGCTCTGAGCGCAACATGCCCGTTATTATCCTGACAGCGCGTGATCGTTGGAGTGATAAGGTTACCGGTATGGATGCCGGTGCTGACGATTACCTGGCGAAGCCGTTTCATATGGAAGAGCTTCTTGCTCGCATTCGGGCGCAGGTCAGACGTGCTGCTGGTCATGCGAAGAGTGAGATTGAGTGTGGCCCTGTTCGGCTTGATACCAAGTCAGCGCGGGTCACATGCGATGGTCAGGTCGTCAAACTAACTTCTCACGAATACAGATTGCTGGCCTATCTGATGCACCACAATGCGCGTGTTGTTTCGCGTACCGAACTTGTCGAACATCTTTATGATCAGGACTTTGATCGGGACTCGAACACAATCGAAGTCTTTATTGGCCGATTGAGGAAGAAGATTCCGACGGATCTTATCAAGACTGTTCGAGGCCTCGGTTATCGCATCAGCATGGAAGACGAGGGATAATACCAGGCAACTAGCTGCTGGTCTGTTTGGTGCAGGGCTGGTTGTGAGGTATCTCAAGCACAACGACTGAGGCCGCTGGCACAATGATACCTGATCCCAAAGCGATCATAGACTCGGGTGTGGAGTTCTTAAATCAGGGTATTGCAGCAGGCCAAAGTCGTCTGAGACCTGTGAACATTAACTCGCTTGCGTTTCGTCTCTTCGCGGCAGCCGTTCTCTGGATTTTGGTGATGCTGCCGATAGCCGGTCTCATTATCTATTCTGCAAACTCTCGAAACGTATTCCAGGACTTTGACAACCAGCTCATTACACATGCTGAGGGCATTGCTGCGTGGAATCTCGAGGTTAAAGAACCGGTTAAGCCTAAGCATTTGAACGAGGCACTGTTCGAGGTTCCAATCTCTGGTTACTACTGGCAGATGCAGCCAGCTGACGGCAAAGACGGGCGAAGGCTTGTCTCCAATTCGCTGGCGACCAGCATGTTGCCGTCGCCTTATGCGCGCAAAATTAAACCAGATGAAAATGGCTATCGATGGCTTGATGTTGAAGGGCCTGACAGTCAACCGCTTCGCATCATCGAGCTGATGCACCGTTTTGGTGACAATGAAAACGGCCGCCTTTACTCGATCGCTGTTGCTGCCCGCGTGGACTGGCCAGGCGCACGCGTGAACGAGTTTGCTGAATCAATTGCGATGGCTTTAGCGATTGTCGCAATCGGCATCTTAATCGCAACATACATCCAAATCCGATTCATCATGGCGCCCATGCGTACGATTGAGCAAGGTTTGTCAGATATCCGCACAGGTGATGCCGAGAAGCTTGACGCGCCACTGCCGAGCGAAATTGAACCGCTTAAGGTTGAGCTCAATGCGTTGATCGATTCCAATCAGGATATAATTGAACGTGCCCGCACTCAGGTTGGGAACCTTGCGCATGCATTGAAGACGCCTCTGGCTGTCATCATGAACGAATCCGACGAGCACAAGTCGCCCTTTGCGAACAAGGTCTCTGAGCAGGCAAAGATTATGCGTGCTCAAATTACGCACTACTTGGATCGCGCAAGGGCGGCAGCCCGGGTCGACACGATTGGTCGCGTGACAGATGTTCAACCCGTTGCTGCTTCGCTGCAGCGCGCCCTTGAGCGTATTCATCAAGATAAGGGTGTCACGATTGATATCGTGGGGTCAGATGATGCGAAGTTTCAGGGTGAAAAGCATGATCTCGAGGAAATGCTTGGCAATCTGCTAGACAATGCCTGCAAGTGGTGCAATCGACGTGTGCGTTTGCGCGTAGATACCGCCCAGACGCGATCGAATGCGCGTGTTTCGATGCTGAAACTCACTGTTGAGGACGATGGTCCCGGGCTGAAAGCCGAAGAGCGCGCCAAGATTGGTAAACGTGGCGTCAGACTGGATGAAACCACCCCCGGAACTGGCCTTGGTTTGTCGATTGTTGGAGATTTGGCGACGTCCTATCGTGGCAGCTTTCGCTTAGATAAGTCCCAACTCGGAGGGCTTAAAATTGAGCTTGAGTTACCTGCTGCCACAAACAATCCAGCATAAGTCGTTGTCAGGCGACGCAGTTTTGCCCGAATCTGGTTGGATACGAATAAGCAGAGTGGGTGACGGCAAATATTATTGCGTCATCCTAGGGGAGCGTTGGAAGGGACACGTTCATGCGCACTTCGAAAGTATTTTTGGCAGGCAAGGCGTTCGTTGGCGCGGCCGTTTTGGCGTTAGGGCTTTCAGCCTGCGGACCAAATGGCCCCAATAAAGCCGATACAGGCCTGGCGGTAGGCGCTATCGCTGGTGGTTTGCTCGGCAACACCGTCGGCAAAGGCAATGGTCGTATCGCGACAACCGCAATTGGCGCCGTTATCGGCGGTATTGTCGGCAGTGAAATTGGTCGCTCACTCGACAAGCAAGACAGAATGTTGGCGCAAAGAGCTGAGTTCTATGCACTGGAGCGCGGCCGCTCTGGCGAGTGGACAGCCTGGCGCAATCCTGACTCAGGTCGTTATGGAGAGGTTATTGCCAGCCCACCCTATAAGCGTGGACAGGTGGATTGCCGTGACTACACCCACAAGATTTTCATTGAAGGGCGGCCACAGGCGCTACGTGGTACAGCCTGTCGCAATCCTGACGGCACGTGGAGCAACGTGAGCTAACGGACTCAGCCGTTATCCAGAATTTTAAGCCGCTGCGGTCGCCGCTGCGGCTTTTTCTATGCTGTCGTGACTGAAGAGCGCATTCAGTCACGTCCGCTCTTCATTATATGCTATCTACTGCATAGGATATGGGCATGTCGCTTAGGTTTGATTTGCATCGTTCGTCTGGCCGGTCGAAGAGCTGACTATGACAAGAAAACAGCGCCGAGGTTTGCTGATAGGTGGAGGGGTTGCCGTGCTGGCGGTCTCGCTGATCCTTGTGTTGTTCGCGATGCGTGGTGCCATCGTATATTTTTACACTCCGAGTGATGTCGTCACGAAATCCGTTGAGCCGGGGCAAAGGTTCCGTTTGGGCGGCTTGGTGGCTGGGGGCAGTGTCGATCGTGGCGAAGGAACCAAAGTTGGTTTTAGCGTGACTGATACGCTCCAGATCATAAAGGTGCGTTACGATGGGGTGCTTCCTGATCTTTTTCGCGAGGGGCAGGGTGTTATTGCTGAAGGCAAACTAGATGGTAGCGGCATCTTTCAGGCTGACACCGTGCTAGCCAAGCATGATGAGAACTATATGCCGCCCGAAGTTGCGAAGTCTCTCAAAGAGAAGGGGATTAAGCTCGGCAAGGGGGCTGTTCATCCGACAAAGCAGTGACATCGTTCACTCGACCCAGGGTCGTAGATTTCGGATAGTAGAATGAGGAACAGGCAAGCTCGTGATCGTTGAATTTGGACACTTCGCGCTTCTGCTTTCTGTCGCTGTTGCGCTCTATCAGTTTGTCGTGCCGCTCTATGGAGCCCGCATTGGTGAAGAGCGATTGATGCGAACGGCCATGCCGGCGGCAAGCGTTCAATTTGGATTGGTTTTCGTATCTTTCCTCGCGTTGACCTATGCCTACGTGACGTCGGATTTCAGTGTTGAGAATGTGGTCCGCAACTCGCACTCAGAGAAACCGTTGATTTACCGGATCTCGGGCGTATGGGGTAACCACGAAGGCTCAATGCTGTTGTGGCTCTTGATGCTCGTCGGGTTTGCTGCGTTGGTTGCTATTTGGGGAACAAATCTCCCGCTGCGTTTGCGCGCGACGGTTCTTTCAGTGCAATCATCTATTGCGTTGGCATTCGGCCTCTTCATTGTTCTGACATCCAACCCCTTTGCCCGGGTCACACCCGCACCATTCGATGGCCAAGGGCTGAACCCTATCCTTCAGGATCCCGCACTCGCGTTGCACCCGCCGTTTCTGTATGCGGGATACGTTGGCTTCTCGATCGCGTTTTCCTTCGCTGTTGCCGCTCTGATTGAAGGCAAAACCGATGCGGCCTGGGCCAGATGGGTTCGCCCGTGGACATTGCTGGCCTGGATGTTTCTCACCGTCGGCATCGCGATGGGTTCATGGTGGGCTTACTATGAACTTGGCTGGGGTGGTTGGTGGTTCTGGGACCCTGTCGAGAACGCATCCTTCATGCCTTGGCTTGCTGGGACGGCGTTGCTGCACTCGGCACTTGTCATGGAGAAGCGTGAATCTCTTAAGGTGTGGACGGTTCTACTCGCCATTGTCACTTTCTCGCTCAGTCTTATGGGCGCATTTCTGGTGCGATCTGGCGTCTTGTCGTCAGTCCATGCTTTTGCTGTGGATCCTGAGCGCGGTGTCTTCATTCTTGGGATCATGGTGATCTTTATTGGTGGCTCGTTGACCTTGTTTGCCATGCGTATGAATGAGCTACGCCAAGGCGGTATTTTCGCGCCCATCAGCCGGGAAGGTAGTCTTATACTCAACAACGTATTGTTGACGACCGCCTGCGCGACAGTCCTGGTCGGTACGCTTTATCCGCTCGCGCTAGAAGGCTTGACGGGAGACAAGATCTCGGTTGGCGAACCATACTTCGATCTGACGTTTGGGTTGTTGATGGTGCCATTGCTGATTGCCTTACCATTCGGCCCTTTTCTGGCATGGAAGAGAGGTGATCTTGTTGGCGTCAGTCAGAGACTGATGGGCTGTGCAATTGTTGGATTGGTTTTAGGCGTTGGGATTTTCTCGATCTTTTATCGGGGACCATGGTTGGCGCCGTTTGGTGCGGCCCTTGCGTTTTGGGTGATGCTGGGAGCGATCTACGAAATCTGCTTCCGCATTAAACTTGGTCAGATTTCATGGAATGATAGCTGGCGTCGGTTCGCTGGTCTGCCACGCTCCGTTTTTGGCACTGCAGTCGCGCACTTTGGCGTCGGTGTTATGGTGCTTGGGATTGTTGGAACGTCGGCCTACCGAACCGAGAACGTTTTGCTTATGAAGCAGGGCGATCGGGCAGAGATTGCCGGCTATACCCTAGAGTTCAAAGGGGCCCGGAAGGCTCCTGGGCCGAACTATAGCGAAGAGATAGGCGAGTTTGACGTCTTCCGAGGCGAAAGGAAGATCGCACAACTCTTACCGAGTAAGCGGACCTATACGGCACCGCGGACGACAACGACCGAGGCAGGTATTCATGTGGCGCTCGGCGGTGATCTTTATGCCGTCCTGGGTGATGATCAGACGAAGGGCGGCTTTGCTGTGCGCCTTTACTTTAACCCGCTTGTACGCCTGATCTGGATCGGACCGCTCATCATGTTCTTTGGTGGAGCTTTGTCGCTTAGCGATCGCCGTCTACGAGTCGGTGCACCAAAGCGGGCGCGAACTGTGCCGCCGACCGGTGGAGTGACCGCAGCATGATACGCGGCATCCACCACGGTCTCGTTGTGCCTCTGACAATATCGATTGTGTTGCTTCAGTTGGCGTTCGTTCCGTCGTCGTTTGCTGTCGAGCCTGACGAAATCCTGAATGATCCAGCTCTTGAGCAACGAGCTCGAACCTTGTCGGCTGAGTTGCGTTGCCTTGTCTGCCAGAACCAGAGCATCGATGATTCAAATGCACCTCTGGCGCGCGACCTGCGATTGCTTGTTCGGGAGCGTCTTACCGCCGGCGAAAGTGATAAGCAGGTTCTGGACTTTATTGTAGCGCGATATGGCGAGTTCGTTCTGTTGCGGCCGCCGTTTGGCTGGCACACTTTGTTGTTGTGGCTTGCGCCGTTTCTGTTGCTTGCTGGTGCTATCGCTCTTGCGCGTAGCGTGTCCAGTCGCAATCGGCATGCCATGGTTGCCGCGAAGTCGCGCGAACTTACACCTGATGAGCAGGCGAGGCTTGCAAAATTAATGGATGCAAACTCGGACGATCCGAAGTGACGCGCAGGTCTGAGGGCAAGCGTCATCGGCGACGCTTTGCACCTCACGGTGATTGCTTGATTTTCTTTTGCAATCTGCCGCCGGTCAGTCGTTGGCTAATTCTGACGTTTGGTTTTAGCGCTGGCAGGTGCCTGCTGAGCTGCCAACGATTGCAGCTCTTTGAGTAAGCCCTCGGTTGGCAGACCGGCCAGCTCATCACCAATATTGCCTTGGAACGCCTGGATCGCTTTGCGGGTAGTTGGACCGTAGGAGCCATCGATCTTGGCGTCGTAGAGCCCGCGGTTACTCAGTAGTGTCTGCAACTGTCGAATGTCACCGGCACTCGACAAAAGATTGGCATTGCTGAAGGGCCCAATGAGATCTGCGAAGACACGTGCTGAGACAGCAGTGTTGGCAATGGCGTCAGATTTAAACCTGCGAACAATCTTACCGTTCTCAACCAACATTCTGGTTTGTACATAAGTTCCGACGTTGATTGCGACGACGCTGAGCTTACCGTCTCTACCCTTTTCCAATAGTGGTGAACCGGAGGATGCGCCTCCAGTATCGCAGCGATGTAAAATTAAATCTCCGGGGGCTGTGAAATCCCGATCAATCCGCTTGTTCTTGTTGTGTTTATTAACCGGTTCAATTGCGCAAGGGCCGGCATGAGCCAGCCTCCAATTGGCGTAATCGTGGTGGAAAGACACCTGCAACAAGGACTTGTCCTTTGCCACCTTGGCGATTTCGCTCTCGGATTTAACCTGAACTGGTAATTGTGCCCCGCGGCACAGCGGTTTTGCTAACCGCATCAGAGCCCAGTCACGCGTTGCGTCGATCCGCGGTTCAATCTTCAGTTTGCGGCTACCGGCAATGACAAACTGGTCTGGTGAGCCAATTGAAAAGCCCTCAATTCGGCTCGATGGCCAGTTTCTCAATGCGCGAAGAACGAATCGGAATTCGGCGAGCTTTGGGCGTCGTTCACCTGCTGTGCGGAACAAACAGTGAGCTGCAGTTGCTATTGTTCGTTCAGTGACACAGAAGCCCGTGCAAACGCTGCGTGCCCGATTGTTGTAAACAAGACCGATAGATTTCTTTAGCGCCTGCAGCTTGCGAGGCAGAGCTCCCCGATTATCAGCGCCGAACACAGCTACCTTGTGAATGTAGCTGTTGTTTTTATTGTGTTTTTCAGCGTCATGCGAGTTTTGGATTTGGCTTGCAGGTAAGGAATAGGCTGCTGCCGCAATCGGCGTTGCCACCATGAAAAGCGCCAAAGACGATCTTGTCGTTGGTGAGAGCCACATGATGGTCGGTCGAAAACCCTTCATATGCGTGTCGATCTAATTATCCCTGCGCAACTCTCAACATTACAGAATTGTAATCCGATAGAAAGACGTACGTAAGCTAGTCTTCCTTAAAACGTCACTCACTGGATAGTACAAACCAACCGATCAGAAAGGTTCAACGTATGTCACGATCAATCGCGCTTGCCGGGGCTGGCATATTGGCCGCATTTGCGGTGATGCCAGTCACTCCCGCGCTTTCGCAAAAGCAGCCGCTGGTTGGTCCTGGAGGATCGCCAGCAACGTTTGCCGATATCGTCGAGTCAGTGAAGCCTGCAGTGGTGAGCATCCGCGTAACGAGCCGTGGACGCGAGCTTGCCAGTCGGCGACCGTCGCAGCGTAATCAGGGGCCACGGGGCAGAGGACAGACACCATTCCCTGATCTGCCCGGCGATCATCCTCTGAATGAGTTTTTCAAGAATATGCCGCGTGGTTTCGGCGGAGCTCCACAACCTCGGCAGCGCCAGCGCCGGGCCCGATCCCAAGGTTCAGGCTTTGTGATTTCAGCTGATGGTTTTGTCGTCACCAATCATCACGTTATCCAGGGCGGTAACCAGATCACTGTTGTGTTCGATGAAAAGAATACATTCGAGGCAAAATTGGTTGGCGCTGATCCGCGCACAGACCTGGCATTGCTGAAGATCAAATCAGACAAGCCGTTCAAGTACGTGAAGTTCGCCGAGAAGAAGAGCCGCGTTGGAGACTGGGTCGTTGCCGTCGGTAACCCATTCGGTCTTGGTGGAACCGTAACTGCAGGTATCGTATCAGCACATGGCCGTAATATCGGTTCAGGCCCATATGACTTCATTCAGATTGATGCTGCCGTTAACCGCGGTAACTCGGGTGGTCCGACCTTCAATCTTTCTGGTGACGTAATCGGCGTCAATACCGCAATCTACAGCCCATCAGGTGGCAATGTCGGTATCGCTTTTGCAGTACCAGCAAGGACAGCCGTTGAAGTTATTGAGCAGCTGAAGAATTCAGGCAGCGTGAGCCGCGGCTGGTTGGGTGTCAAAATTCAAAGTGTTGATGCCGATATGGCTGCGAGTCTTGGGCTGTCCGAACCACAAGGTGCGCTTATCAACGAAGTCACCGCAGGTGGTCCAGCCGAGAAAGCCGGTTTCCAGGCAGGCGACGCGATCTTGAAGGTCGCAGGTCAGAAGATTGAAGACAGCCGAGATCTTGCACGCAAGATTGCCGCCTTCAGCCCAGGATCAACTGTAGATGTAGCTGTGCGCCGCGCTTCTGGTGATGCCAACATCAAAGTGAAGCTTGGTACGTTCCCTGGTGCAAGTGAGAAGGTGGCTGCCGCTCAAGCTGCTCCAAAGAAGAAGGCAAAGCCGACTTCGCTCAAGGAACTTGGCCTTGGCTTGGTCGCGGCACCGGGTAAGGAAAAGGGTGTTGCGATCGCCAGCGTTGACGACAACTCGGATGCATCAGAGAAAGGTTTGCAGAAAGGCGATATCATCCTCGCTGTGAACAGCCAGAACGTGGCAAAGCCTGCTGATGTGGACAAGGTTGTGCAAGACGCCAAAAAGCTGGGCCGCAAGGCGGTGCTTGTGACACTTAAGCGAGGCGACACACAGCGGTTTGTTGCCATCCAGCTGAAGTCGAAAGGCTAAGCACGGTTGGTTGTCACGACAGTGACTTTTAAAGATTGAAGCTGAATAGTAAGCGGCTACGGCCGCTTACTTTGTTTTGGCCCTCAGGGCATGTTAGAGAAGATTCTGCGGCGTTGGATGGACGCCATTGCCAAGCCCTTTAGAACTGCGGACCGGATAGAGCAATGCGCGTACTCATAATTGAAGATGAGAATGACGCAGCGGATTACGTCAAGAAAGCTCTCGAGGAATCCGGGCATTCAGCTGATCGCGCTGCGGATGGTGAAGAAGGCTTAACGCAGGCCCGGGATGGCATTTACGATGTCTTGATCGTTGATCGGATGCTGCCGAAGCTGGACGGGTTGTCTCTTATCCAGAAATTGCGTGAAGAGGGTGTGCAGACGCCGGCCCTCATATTGTCAGCTCTTGGTAGTGTTGATGATCGCGTCAAAGGATTGAAGGCCGGCGGCGACGACTATCTAACCAAGCCGTTTGCGTTCTCGGAGTTGCTGGCCCGAATAGAAGTACTTGTTCGACGCTCACAGCCGGAAGACGTCAAAACCCGCTATGAGGTCGGCGATCTTGTGCTGGATCGGTTGTCGAACAAGGTGACCCGTGACGGAAAGTCAATTCTGCTTCAACCTCGAGAGTTTCGATTGCTCGAATACCTCATGCGCCATGCCGGCCAGGTTGTGACGCGGACGATGCTTCTCGAAGGTGTGTGGGACTATCATTTCGATCCGCAAACTAATGTCATTGATGTCCACATTTCACGACTACGCGGCAAGATTGACAAGGATTTTGAAACGTCGCTGCTCCAAACCATTCGTGGTCGCGGTTATATGATCGATGATGGCTCTTCGAACTAGTTTAAGCCGCGCGTGGTGGCGGACGACCGCGTTTCGCTTGACGGCGATTGTTGCGGCGTTATTCACCATCATTAGCTTGGCCGGATTGACTGCTGTCTACTGGCAAATCAGTTCGGTCGTGACACGCAAGCTCGCGAAAAACGTTTTCGATGAAGCGCGCCACATAGAGAGTTTGAATAGGCAGCAACTTGCAGATCACTTACGTTTTAGATTGAGCGAGGCGGGCCGAACACATGATAGCTGGCTCTACGCGCTGACAGCTGGTGACCAAAAGCTCATCGTTGCAGGTAACCTGGGGAAATGGCCTTCGGAGCTTGATGTACGTGGCCAGGCACGCGTGTTTCGCTACACGGCGCGTGATGGTCGAGAAAACTTGGCTGTTGGTGCGAGCGTGAATCTGAAAGATGGCCGCCAACTACTTGTCGCGCAACATGCCGGTATTCTTCGGGGCCTTGGCCAGAGCATTATCTGGTGGTTGCTGATCGGTGCAGCACTTGTTCTTGCGTCAAGCGTCATCATTGGGTTGGGCCTGAGCCAATTCGTTCTGGCGCGTATTCGCGCCATGATGCAAACCAGCCAGGCGATTATGACTGGGGATCTTTCACAGCGTTTGCAACTCGCAGGAACCCATGACGAACTCGATGATCTCGCGATGAACCTCAATGAGATGCTCGCAAGGATCGAGCAGTTGATGGCTGGCTTTCGTGAAGTGTCTGACAACATCGCCCATGACCTTAAGACGCCGCTTAATCGATTGCGCAACAAGGCAGAAGACGCCCTTTCGCATGAGCAATCAGAAGAAGCTTATAAGAAGAGCCTCACAGAAATTCTTGACGAAGCGGACCAGCTTATCCGCGTGTTCAATTCGCTCCTACAAGTTGCACGATTAGAAGCTGGAGCTGTCGACAAGAACAAGACTGAGTTCGATCTTTCCCAGTTGGTGCAGGACCTAGTTGAATTTTATGAGCCGGTCGCTGAGGAGAGTGGTGCCAAGATTGAATACCATGGTGAGAGCCATCTGCTTTTCAAAGGAAATAGGCAACTGGTCGGGCAGGCGCTAACCAATCTGATTGAGAATGCGCTCAAGTATGGAGGAGCCAGAAGCACCAACAGTGATATGATTGAACCGGCAGAGATTGATGTGTCTGTTTCTCGAACTGAGTCTGGTGTACGATTGAGTGTTGGTGATCGCGGGCCAGGTATTGCTGTTGAGGATCGTGACCATGCATTGCGCCGTTTTGGGCGCCTTGATCAAAGCCGATCGCTACCGGGAACAGGATTGGGCTTAAGCCTTGTTGGTGCTGTTGCGCGGCTTCATGATGGACAGATCGAGCTGGCAAGTAACGAGCCCGGTATTCTGGTATATTTGGATTTACCAACCTAAATTGCGTTAGACTTCAAGGTGCAATTTTTGTGATGCAATTGCCTTGATACTTCAGGGACAGCTTTCGAATGTCGCATGCCCCCGACGAATTCATTTCCAGGCTGACAACGACGCCTATTGGAAGTCATGAACCAGATAGTTGCCCGTTGCTTGATGATATCCTTAAGGAGCAGTTAAGTGACGCCGACCTGGTTTTGCTCGACGAAGAAAGAACCCAAGTTCTAGTTGCAGGTATCTATGATGGATCACCCTATCTCAGCGGTCTTATTCGGCAACAACCGGAACGCTTTCTGAGGCTATTGCGCTGCGTCCCGGAAACTCGGTTGGACGCCCTAATAGATGGGTTGATGGACGCATCATTGAAGGCTGGCACCATGACTGAGCTTATGGTGGAGCTGCGCAAGTTCAAAAGTGAATCGGCATTGCTGACCGCGATGTGCGACCTTGCCGGCATTTGGCCCATTATGACTGTCACGGATGCCTTAACACGCCTGGCAGATGCGGCGGCGGCGCAAGCAGTTTCTTTCTTGTTCCGGGAAGCGCAACGAAAAGGTGAGTGGCAGGCTTCTGATCTGGAAGACCCCGCTGCAACATCCGGCTACATCGTTCTGGCGATGGGGAAACACGGCGCGTTTGAACTGAATTACTCCAGCGACATCGACCTCATCGTTTTCTATGATCCAGCCAAGGCGCGTCTGGCTGATCCTTCTGAGGCACAGACATTCTACGTGAAGCTGACGCGTAATCTGGTCAAATGCCTCAATGAGCAGACGCGGGACGGTTATGTTTTCAGAACTGATTTGAGACTACGGCCAGACCCTGGTGCTACCCAGGTTGCAATATCAGTCGATTCCGCGCTGCATTACTACGAGAGCTTTGGTCAAAACTGGGAACGTGCCGCCATGATCAAGGCGCGTCCAATTGCTGGTGATCTCGAGGCGGGGCAGTCTCTGCTTTCTGAACTGTCAGCGTTCGTCTGGCGCAAGTATCTCGATTATGCAGCGATTGCCGATGTCCATGCGATGAAGCGACAGATCCACGTGCATCGTGGATTCGGTGAGATTGCCGTTGCCGGACACAACATCAAGGTTGGCCGCGGTGGTATTCGTGAGATTGAGTTCTTCGTTCAGACACAGCAATTGATCGCCGGTGGGCGCCAGCCTGAACTCAGAACACCAAAGACGCTCGAGGCGCTGGACCTTCTTGTTGAACGCGGTTGGATCGAGGCTGATACGCGCGACGATCTCGACGAGGCGTATCGATTTTTGCGGTATTTGGAACATCGGATCCAGATGACTGCTGACCAGCAAACGCATCAGCTGCCGTCTGACGAGGCGCAACTTCTGCAGCTCGCCCGTTTCTCCGGATACAATGACGTCGCTGAACTGGAGGCTGCTGTTCGTCGCCGTCTTGAGACCGTTCAACAACACTATTCGGCACTATTTGAAGATATCCCTCAGCTGAGTGGAGATAGTGCGAATCTCGTTTTTACAGGTGAGGACGACGACCCGGGAACGGTCGCTGCGCTGGAGCAGATGGGGTATGCTCGGCCATCACAGGTGATAGCCTCAATACGTAGTTGGCATCGCGGTCGGTTTGCAGCGGTGCGATCGGAAAAGTCACGCGAGCGTTTGACTGACGTACAGCCAATGTTGATTGAGGCGCTTTCGGATACCGTCGACCCTGATGCAGCATTGGTTGGATTTGAGCGGTTTCTTGCACAGCTACCCGCAGGTATTCAGTTATTCGCTTTGCTGAAAGCTAATCCGGGACTGATGCGCCTTCTGGCCAACATCGTTGGCAGTGCGCCTCGTCTGGCGGACATTCTCAGCAGGCGAAGTCGCGTATTTGATGCGGTTTTGGATCCGCGGATCATTAGCAACGTAGCGAGCCATGATGAGATCTCGGAAATACTTACCGAGGCTTTTGATACAGCGACGAGCTATGAAGAAGTTCTCGACGTTGCGCGCGAGATTGGAGGTGAGCAAAGTTTTCTTGTCGGTGCTCGTATCTTATCAGGCGTGATTGATGCCGAGCGGGCGGGCGGTACGTATGCCCTGCTCGCGGAAGAGCTCGTCCGACGTTTGCAGGCCGCGGTTGAAGAGGATTTTGCAACACGTCATGGTCACGTCCGCGATGGGCGGGTTGCTGTCCTGGCCATGGGTAAACTTGGTAGTCGAGAAATGACGGCAGCGTCGGATCTCGATCTCATTACCGTCTATGATTTTGATCCAGAATGCCAAGCGTCTGATGGTGAGCGGGAGCTTGCGCCAAGCCAGTATTATGCGCGGTTCACGCAACGGCTGATTAGTGCGATATCGTCACCGACAAGTAAGGGACAGCTTTATGAGGTTGACTTCAGGCTGAGGCCCTCGGGACAGATGGGACCGGTCGCAACGCGGTTGTCGAGTTTTGTGGACTACCAGCGTGAGCAGGCATGGACATGGGAGCGTATGGCTTTAACCCGCGCACGTGTGATCTCCGGCCCAGCCGAACTGCGTGAGAAGATTGAGGATGCAATCCGGTCATCTCTCGTCGTTGCAAGGGATCGAGACAAGATTACAAAAGACGTTAAGGAGATGCGTGAGCGTATTGAGAAGGAAAAAGGTACCGACAATATCTGGGAGCTCAAGCAGGTTCGCGGTGGGCTGGTAGATATTGAGTTTATTAGTCAGTATCTGCAGTTGATTTTTGCTGAGGCAAATCCAGGTGTCCTTAACCAAAACACGTTCCAGGCACTGCAAAATCTGCGGTTGACCGGCCAAATAGATGCAGCTCAGGCAGAGCACTTACAGACGTCGCTTCGATTGATCCAGACTTTGGAGCAGATCACGCGCTTATGCTTTACCGGCCCGTTTGATCCGACGACGGCGCCTGGCGGACTGAAAGACCTTCTGACGAAGGTTGCCGGCGAGGTCACCTTCGATCGTTTGGAGTATCGATTGCGGGAGGATCTTGCCCGAAATCAGCGGATTTACCATGAAATCGTGAAGTGATTTTTTTCCAACTTTTCCGACGGAAATCTCCTAGCAGCCCCGTTTAACAGTNGGATTGGGTCGCAANGGCCCNCCTGGCTGAAAGGAGTTGGTATGCNCAGCAGGAAATTTTGGATTATTGCCGGAGTATTGGCCACAGGTGCTNGCTTAACGGCAGTTGCAGCGCACGGTTATCGCGGCCACCACGGTGGACATGGCTGGCATCATGGACATGGCTGGCATCATGGAGATGGCGGTTATCATGGTGAAGGGCGCCGCGGTTGGAAGCGCTGGTTTGGTCGCGGTCCGGTGTCCAAGGAGGACTACGATGCNAGGACACGGTCTCGCTTTGCACGGNTCGATGCGAACAGCGATGGCACTATCGATAGTGAAGAGGCGCGTGCGTTGATTGAGCGCCGCATGGAGCGCCGTCAACGACGGTGGCGTGCTCGTCGGTTCAGCGATCGGATGATCCGCCGNTTCGATGTCGATAAAGATGGGAAAGTCACTCGTAATGAGTTCGAAACCCGCGTGGCAGACATATTCAAGCGCGNAGANCTGGATGGTGATGGAAAGATCACCGATGCTGATCTGCCGCCAATGATGCGCGATCGCGGTGTGCTTAGTGGTAATGGTGAGATGCGTCGTAGAGGACGCCGTCGTGGCGCACGCTTTATGCGGTTCCTGCGCGGTGCTGATACGAATGGTGATAACATCATCACGTTNGACGAAGCCANGGTTGCAGCGTTTAAGCGATTTGACAGGTTTGANCGAAACAAGGATCAAGCCGTCGANAAATCTGATCTCGGTGCTTTGAGATCAGAAGCTANCGATTATCGNGTGAGNAGGTTTATGCATCGTTACGGTGCGGGTGCGCAAGGCAAAGTGACNTTGGANCAGTTTTCCAAGTTTCGCGACGAGCGCTTCGCCCGCCTCGATTACAACAACGATGGTGAACTTAGTCGAGACGAATTGCCGGGNCGGCATTGGCGTAAAGCGCGACGTGGNAAAGAGTGGCGTGGCGAGCACCGGGATCATCACGGACCTCGTCATGGCGANCGTCCACCACGACGNGGTGATCGCGGATCCGANAATCCAGAGCGCCGTCTCTAANAGATGCTAGATTGAGNGAAGCTTACATGCGATGGCAATGCCAGCTTTGAAGNTTGTTGACGGATCGCAACAGCGGTCCGTCTCTTCTGCGAGACAGGCAGTGACGGGGCTTATGGCGGACGATGAGGCACAATTGGTCGTGGCGACTGGGGCAGGTGATGCCGCAGCTTTCCGCGTTCTCGTTGATCGTCATGCTGTNCCTGTTCGGCGGACCGTGATGCGNTTNCTCAATGATGCGGCCGAGGCCGAAGATATTGCGCAAGAAGCCTTNCTAAGGTTGTGGCGTTCTGCTGAGGCCCTTGAAATTGGAAAATATGGTGTGGGGCCATGGNTACGGCGCGTNNCATCAAATCTTGCGATCGATAAGCTTAGATCAGGTAAGAGAATTGATGTCACTGATGAGGTTCCGGAGGAAATTGTAGAGCCGGATCAGACAATATTGCTAGAAGGNCAGGATCTGGCGGCGCGTATGCAAGATGCTTTGGGACANTTNCCGGAACGNCAGCGGACAGCATTGGTTTTGTTCCACTACGAAGGTATGAGCCAGCGCGAAGTGGCCGATGCAATGGATGTCAGCNAGGAGGCTNTGGAGTNTCTGCTTTCTCGCGCGCGACGAGGGTTGCGTGGCATGCTGAAGGATGATTGGCGTGAGCTTTTGGTGGCGGAAACATGAGGCGAGTTGGGACTGGTGAGANAAGATAATGACCAGGCAAAGCGAATACGAGAGCAGGATTGAGCGACTGCGTGTGGTCGTCTCGGCTTACGGCGGTGATCCATCACGCTGGCCCGCTCAAGATCGAGACGAGTTGCTTGATCTTGTGGACACCAATCNGGAAGCAATGGCGATTGTTCGAGACGGGCAGCAGTTCGATCAGTTGCTCGATGTTGCAAACGTTGCGGATGTGCGNAGTGAGGCTGAAACGGATTTCGCTGACCGCATTTTTGCTGCTGTCACGGCAGAAGAGAATATTAAANCCGCTGCTGCCTCAACAGGAGACACCAGCCGATAACGTTATCGACTTTGCTAGTCGAAGGAAGACGTCAAGCCAAGATCATGCAGCAGATGAAGAGATAGTCTCACGTGCCGGTTGGCTCAGCGCCGCAGCCNTGGCCGCATCGCTCGTGCTTGGTGTGCTGTTGGGCGCAAACGGCTATGTCGAGTCAGCCACGACCGGCATTAGCGAAATTGCCGGANTGTCAGTGCAGACCGATAGTCTGCAACTTGAAGATGGCTTTGGGCCGGTGGAAGAGGATTATCTATGAGTTCGGAAACGAGCACATCGCCGGTGCCCAAGCGGCGCGCGCCAAGATGGTTATGGATNGGTTTTTTTGCATCAATCGCCATCAATCTGCTTGTTGCAGGGATCGCNATTGGTGCAATTTGGCACCACAATNCTGGTAAGGCTTACCGGGATGGTGGTGTGCCTCGACACTTCGGAGCCTTTCTTTGGCGGTTGCCGAAGGAGCGACGGCNGATGTTCAAGAAAGCGTTTCGTGAACGGCGACCCGAGTTCAGATGGTTTCGGAGAGACATTCGTAGCGCTCGGGAGCAAGCTGAGGCTCTGCTCATCAAAGAACCATTTGACAAAGCCGCCTTCGCAGATTCTAACCGCAAGCTTCATGAGGCGCGGGCACGATTGCGCGGTGCGCAGTTCAGCATATTCCCTGAGATTGCTGAGATGATGACTGCGGAAGAACGCAGCTTGTTTCTTGAGTGGCGCCGCAAACACCGAAAGCGTTGGAGGCGGTGGCACCGGCGGAATGGTGAAGGTCCAAACTAATACTTGAATTGAGCCTAACATTTGCTCCAATTTCCCGGCTTAATGGGCTGGATTACTTGTGGAGCTTCTCATGTTGCGTATTGGCATTGGCGCTGCGGTTATATTTATTTCTTTGATGGGCATGAATGGTTTGGTCTATGCTCAGGATGATGAAAGGCCAACAGCCGCAGAGCGCGCTGCGCTTCTGAAGTGTCTCAGAGACAAGCGCCAGGCCCAACAGCCTGAAGATGGCTGCATATTCTCGAACGTAGATGTTTGCATGGAAAAGCCCGGTGGGCACACTACGCTGGGGCAGAGGCTCTGCAATACTCGGGAGAATGCGATCTGGGACGAGCTTCTCAATGAGTGCTACAAAAGACTTCGGGCAGCCGTGTCAAAGCAGGGTGCCAAGAAGCTTCGGAATATACAAAGGTCCTGGATTAGTTGGCGTAAGGCCAAATGTGAAATGCCCTACATATTGTTTGAGGGCGGCACATTGGCCGGACCATTGGCTGCCGGTTGCGTTCTGAAAGCGACAGCGCTTCGGGCGATTGAGCTAGGTACAGCTCTTAGCAGTGTGGGTGAAAAGCCCTAGAGCCCGATCGTTTCAGATGGAAGCGCTTAGCGCATCCACCTGAAACGTGAAGCGGTCTTTAAACTTATTGAGCAGAGCAAGATTCACGTTCCGGTCAACAAAGTGAACAAGTCGAACGGCGATTCCAGCCGGAACGATCTTGCTCTAGGGACTGAAGCGTGTTGAGCCTAAGCAATAAGGAATGACGTCTGTGCAGATGCTTCAAGTTGCAGGTGGAATTGCCAGCTGCCATCGCCAGCCTCCACAAGTTGCACCAACGCTCCTGACAGCCTGAAAAGTGTTTGCGCGAATAAAAACTGGATGCGAGCATTGCCGTATGAGCAAGCATTGCATTGATGCGTCGGTGTTGCCGGATCGGTTTGTTCTGCGGCAATCTTTATTTCCAATCCAACGAACGGTCGCTCCGAGTTGGCGACAAAGAGCGGAGCATCACAGCCAAGGTTTTGCGCACCCGTCAACAGGTGGGTGAGGCCTTGATGGAATGTGGCCTGCTCGATCCAGACGTCGAGATCCTCACTGATCTGCTCGAGAATATATGAAGTTGTGAGTGGGTGCTGCTCGGCAAGAGCTTCGCTGATCACAGATTTCAGATTTACAAAGCTTTTGGGCGAACGGGTAGGGAACTGAGGCGTCAACGCTGCGAGTGCGATTGTTCTCTCGGCAGCTTGGACGGTCTGATGTGCACTACTGGCGATATGATCGGCATATTCGCGGTAACGCTCGTTGCCGATAGGCCCGAAAAGCTCCTGTGAGAGCATGCTCGAAAACCCCAGGAGGGCGTTCAACGGCGTGCGAACATCATGTGCAATCTGGCGTGACAGCTCAGCCAATGCCTGCATTGTTCCGTCGTCTTGTGTATTGCTTTCCCATTCAGGCGCACGCTCTCCGCGTGCACAGACAACAGCCGCCCGCGACATTCTAAGCCTCATTTTCCCAGAGTTGACATTGGTAAATCGCGACCCCGCAAGCGATTCACCATTCCAATTCAACTGATTCGCAGGTGAATTGTCGAGGAGAAAAATTCCAGGAGATGCAGAATTTTAACTTTTAGGCGTCGAGCATTTTTGAAGCAATTTCATATACATCGCGCGATATGTTCGATGTATGTGCGATTTTTGATATTGCTGCCTTGGCATGTTTGCGCCGGCCAGGCTCCATGACCTGCCAGGAGCGGAAAACGTTTAGTAGCCGGGCTGCGACCTGCGGATTGATCTTGTCCAAGGCCAATACCTGATCGGCGATCAGATTGTAGCCGGAGCCATCTGCACGATTGAACTCTCGAACGTTGTGCATGGCGAATGTGCCAAGCAGCGCCCAGATGTTATTCGGTGTTGTCAGAGAGAAACTGGGGTGGCGCAGCAGCTTGCGGACGCGGGTGATTGCGGACTTGGCCGGGATCATGGCTTGTGCTGAGAACCATGTGTTGATGACGAGATGATCTTGTTGCCAGCGCTCGAAGAATGTGTCGAATGCAGCCTGTCGCGTGCTGCCACCGCTGGCAGCAATGAGGTAAAGCGCGTGTGCCTCTTCTGTCATGTTGGTTGCGTTAGCGAACTGGGCTTGCAGGCGGGCCTTGTCAGCCTTGGTGCCGCGAGCCGTTAGTAAACTTAGGGCGACGTTGCGCAATGCTCGCCGTCCGGCGCTNNCNGCATCCGGTGAGAACGCTTTATCGGTAGTNGTTTCATNAAACGTTGCNTCAAGCGTCTTGCCGATTGTCTTNCCAATCGTTTTTGAGAACAAAGACCGAGCTTGATAGATCGCGTCTGGATCAACNTTGCGTGCAATTTCGCGCGCGATGTCGGCCTCGGACGGCAACTTCAAAATCTCTGCGCGATAGGCCTGGTCGAGGCTGGTATCTTGTAAGGAGTTTTCCAANGCCTTCGCGTAAGTTTTCATACGCTGAAGATGCTTGGNNGGCTCCTTTGCTTTGGCAAGCTGGATGAGAATGCGTGTTGCAAAATCGTTGGTGGCTTGCCAGCGCGCAAACAGATCGGAGTCATGCGCCATCCGGAATTCAAGATCGCGGTCACTCATGTCTGCGGTGAGGTTCACCGGTGCCGAGAAGCCGCGCAGATAGGAGACTACGGGGCGCTCNGGCAGATCCGTCAGGCGGAACTTTTGACTGCGCCGGGTGATATGCAAAATTCCGTCTGAGACAACGCCTTCACCGGCTTTCACGAGTGGCATGTCCTGCCCGTCGGATCCAATAAGGCCAAGCTTAAGCGGAATATGTAGCGGCTTCTTCTTGGATTCACCTNGTGTTGGTGGCAGGACCTGTTCAACTGACAACTCTGCCGTCTGTTTTTTGGCATCGTAGTCGAACTTGCAGACGAGTTCTGGCGTGCCAGCTTGGTGGTACCAAGTTTGAAATTGCTTCAANGAGACGTCGTTTGCGTCTTCGAAACAGGTAATGAAATCCTCGACGGTAGCTGCATCGCCGTCATGGCGTTCGAAGTAGAGATCCATGCCTTTACGGAACCCGTCACGGCNGCAGATTGACTGGATCATGCGGACGAGTTCAGCNCCCTTCTCATACACTGTTGCCGTGTAGAAGTTATTGATCTCGATGTAGCTGGATGGCCTGACAGGGTGCGCCATCGGACCACCATCTTCAGGGAATTGGTGAGAGCGCAATTTCCGAACGCTGTTGATGCGCTCGACGGTTGGGTCGCGTTCGTCCGCCGTAAACTCCTGATCGCGGAAAACAGTCAGGCCTTCCTTGAGGCACAATTGAAACCAGTCACGGCAAGTGATGCGATTGCCTGTCCAGTTGTGGAAGTATTCGTGTGCAACGACGGACTCGATCGCCTCATAAATCATGTCCGTTGCCGTATCAGGGGAAGCGAGGATNAATCGGTCATTGAAGACATTGAGGCCCTTGTTCTCCATCGCTCCCATATTGAAGTCNGATACGGCAACAATGTTGAAGACATCCAGGTCATATTCCAGGCCGAACCGCTCTTCGTCCCATTTCATCGAGCGCTTGAGTGAGTCCATAGCCCAGGCGCAGCGGTCTTCCTTACCGGGTTCGACGTAGATCGTGAGATCNACTTTCTTCCCGGAAGCCGTTGTGAACGAGGATGCGCTTGAGCGCAGATTGCCGCCAACGAGCGCGAACAGATAACTGGGTTTCGGGTGAGGATCCTTCCAAACACGGTAGTGCCGCTTGCCNCCATCCAACGTGCCCTTCTCGTGCAAGTTGCCATTNGACAATAGAGTGCCGGCTTCATTGATATCCGCTTCGATACGCGTCCGGTAAGTGGCGAGCACATCCGGGCGATCGAGGAAGTAAGTTATGCGGCGAAACCCTTCCGCNTCGCACTGCGTGCAGTAGATGCCCTTCGAGCGATAGAGCCCGCTGAGTGCGGTNTTCGCNTCGGGGTCGACTTTNTTTGAGATATCCAGGCGGAAAGGCTTTTGCGGNACGGTATGAATGCGCAAGGTGTCTGCNGTGACTGTATAGTCGCTTTCAGATAGTGATTTGCCGTCGAGCTTGATGGAAACCAGCTCCAGATTTTCTCCATCCAGGACGAGGGATTTTGCAGGAGACTTGACCGCCGGATTGGGGCGCATCTTGAGCCGTGATGCTACCATGGTCTTGGTTGGATCCAACTTGAAATCGAGATCGACATTGTCGATCAAGTAATCTGATGGACGGTAATCCTTCAGGCGGATCGGACGCGGTGAATCTGTCTTCATGTGAGGGCCTGTGTCGACTGGACAAGCGTTGTCTTGCTATCTGTTCGGCCACTCTTGCCATGGACAGAGTACAACGTCGAGCTGGAATGCTNGAAAATGATGGCTTATTCGCTGCTGGGCTCCTGTTATGCTGAATNATCAACTAATGGGTTGGTTAATCAAGCGCCTGATTGCGTTGCTGTTTGTGAGTTTCTAGTTTGGTTGATATCGGCGATTGATGATCGAGGGCGGCATGTCACGGCAGATGCATCTTAATCTTTTCATTCACAGTCGGGGGCATCATGAGGCTTCCTGGCGTCACCATGCGTCTTCGCCCAAGTCCGTGTTCGATATTTCCTATTACCAGGAGGTTGCCCAGAAGGCGGAAAAGGGCCTTTTCGATTCTATATTTCTTGCCGATCAATTAGCGCTTGGAGAGGATATTGCCAACGGACCACGTACGGGGCTTGAGCCTGTTACTGTGCTTTCCGCGCTTGCTGTTTCAACAACCAAGATTGGACTGATTGCAACGGCGTCAACTACCTATACAGAGCCTTTCAATCTGGCTCGTCAGTTCGCCTCGCTTGATCATATCAGTAACGGCAGGATTGGCTGGAATATTGTCACCTCATGGCTGGCGACGGCGGCGCGCAACTTTGGCTCAGCTCCCCAGATTAGCCACACCGAACGCTATGAGCGAGCTGATGAGTTTATGTCCGCGGTGCTCGGCCTTTGGGATAGCTGGGCTGCTGATGCGATCGTTGATGATCGCGCTAGTGGCAGGTATGCCAAGCGTGATCGCATTCGTCCGGTTGGTTTTGCAGGACAGCATTATGCCGTTGCGGGACCACTTAACTTGCCACGAAGCCCGCAAGGCAGACCCATACTGGTGCAGGCCGGCTCATCGGAGACAGGCCGGGCTTTTGCAGCGCGATACGCAGAGGCAATTTTTACCGCGCAGATGGAGAAGACAACTGCGCAGGACTTCTACTATGACTTGAAGCGAAGGGTTCGTGAAAATGGCCGCCAAGAGGATCAAGCACTAATCCTGCCGGGCCTCAGTCCGTTGGTTGCATCAACTGAAACCGAAGCAAAACGTATGGCGGATGAGCTCGGCGAGCTGGCTGATCCGGAGGTTGGTCGCAAACGCCTCTCGCAGCGCTTTGGTGGTCATGACTTTTCACACCTTCCTCTTGATAAGAAGCTTTCGCCTGAGGATTTCCCTGATCCCGATCAGATCGAGGCAGCACGCAGCCGAACTGAAGTCATCGTCAATCTCGTCAAGCGCCAGGACATGACATTTCGCCAGCTATTGGTATCGTTAGCGGGAGCGAGAGGGCACCATACTTTTGCGGGCACACCTGAACAGGTCGCGGATCTAATGGAGGATTGGTTTCGCAGCAAGGCCGCTGACGGCTTCAACGTTATGCCACCATTGCTACCTGCGATGTTGGATGTCTTCGTCGAAGAGGTTATTCCAATCCTGCAGAAGCGAGGATTGTTCCGAACGTGTTATGACGGAGATACGCTCCGATCGCATTACGGGCTGCACGAGCCCGTAAGCCAATTCGATGACTGAAACACGCTCTAGCAGCGCGAATTGCTGCGCCCCGATTATCGGGTGAGCACAATGAAATCTGTGTCTTTGCCAGTTTCGCGTGCATGTCCCGTGTCTGTGATGATCAACGAAGAACCAGCTGTCAGCATATCTTCAATGCGCATGCGCACGTGCTTTGGCAGACGAATACGATCGAGAGCCTGACCCATGGTTTGAGCCTCCACCTCAACGCCTTCGCCCTTCTTTCGGCGTTGCCCGGGAAGTCGCCCACGGGCCTTAGCCGTCATACCATTCCATGTAGCCATGCCACTCGTTTCATCGATTGACATNAAAGTGTAAAGATGGGTGCCGAGCGGCTTTTCTGGTTCCACCAGCTCGATAGTGGCCGAATAAATGTCCTTTTGCTTCTGACGTACGTAGATGAACGCTTCGTTGCCAATGCTTCGGTTGCTTGCTTTGGACAAGGCCTCGAATAGCGCATCATTCGGGTGTCCAGTCACTGCTAGCTCTTTGTCCGTTTGGAAGGCTTTGATAGCTTTGACTGACTGCTTTCCGATATAACCGTCAGGCTCACCCACGTCATAGCCAAGATCTAGAAGCATCTGTTGTGCTTCTTTTATCCGCTGCTGTTGTCTTTTTCGCGTGATCAAGACGCGCAATGGTGCTTCCGATCGCAACGCAAACATAAGCTGGCGATGTGCCTGTAATTCCGGATCAGTATCGCTGGAAGCAAGAAGGTGCGCGTCGCCGGTTCGGCTTGCTTCGTGCTTCTTGGCTTGATCACCAATGGTGCTTGCGGTTGCATCTGTCTGGCTGGTTTGGCCGGCAGTGTTCATTGCCATACGAACTGGCAGTTGTGTTGCGCTGCTGGTCTCTGTTGCGGTCGCTGGCTGGGATGCACGCGCCGACGGCTGAAACAAAGCGCTGTGATTGATCGCTTGTGGCACAGGATTGCCGTCAGCGATGAGCACATGACTTCGCCGCTCCGTAAATCCGAAAAGCTGCCCTGCAAATCCTGACGGTAAGCGGATGCAACCATGTGAGGTCCGATAGTTTGGGACGACACCCTGATGTAACGCGATACCAGACCATGTCAGGCGCTGCATGTAGGGCATCGGGGCATTGTTGTAAATGTTCGAGAAGTGCCTGCGCCGCTTATGGATGATGCTGAAAATACCGGTCGGTGTTCTGTGACCGTCTTTCCCTGTGGAAACACGAGTTCTTCCGACTTTCTTGCCGCCTTCATAGATTGTCATCTTCTGTTNGCCGAGTGAGACAACAATCTGAATTGGCCCTGAATCGGACCGGCGCTTAGGCAAACGGACAGTCTTGACGGATTTCGATCTACGACGCTGCGAGCGTGCCTGGCGTNGGTTGCGGGCACGTGCCCGCGCACGTCGACGTTGTCGGCGCAAACGGCGGCGTTGTGCTCTTGTCAGGTAGCTCGGTCCGTTGTTTGACCACTGATAACCCCACTGGGCATGTGTCGGAGCTGGTGCAGTTGTGAGGAAAACGAATGTCACTGCTACAAGGGTAAGATATCCTGTCATCCAGGCCCGCCAACTCGANGGTCTGCTGTTAAATGGATTTCTCATTACGCGTAATGCCTTGTTTTACATAACTCGCTAAACTTTATTCAGAACTTAGTCATTCTCCGGCGAGTTCTAAACAGTTGATTGACGTCTAGGCTTCGGAAATCGGCGGGTTGTGCAGTTCGCGCAACGCATTGGTGTTGTTTCGCAGGCTGCTGTGCAAGCTCTTCTATGAGTTGATGGACAATCTNATCTCTATCCATCCGCGGTGTGATTAGGACTTTTTCGCAGTTCCATGCGAGATAATNGGCTTCGTTTTCATCCCCTTTTTGGAAAATGTCACCCATGGTCGCGCGCTCAAGCAATCACGATTGGCTACAAGGTGTGGTTGAAGAGGCTCTCGAACCTGAGCTTCCGATCTGTGATCCTCACCATCATCTATGGGACAAGCGCCATGGAGCGGTACAGCCGCGCTATATGCTCTATGAGATGATTGAGGATCTGGCGGGCGGGCACAACATTGTTTCCACAGTGTTTATCGAGTGTGGAACAATGTTCCGCTCCGAAGGGCCGGAACCTTTCCGCGCAGTTGGTGAAACGGAATTCGTCGTTGGCATAGCTGCCATGGCGGAGTCCGGTCAGTATGGGAAAACAAAGATTGGTGGCGGNATTATTGGTACTGTTGACCTGAAAATTGGCGATGAGGCGGGCGATGTTCTGGATGCTCATATTGAAGCAGCGAACGGCCGTTTTCGCGGGATTCGGTTGGGTGCGCTCTGGCATGAGAGCGATGTTGTCCGAAATCACCGTACAAATCCCCCGCAATCCTTGTTACTGCGTGACGATTTTAGATCAGGTTTCAAGCATCTTGCGCCGCGAGACATGACGTTTGAGGTCTGGTGCTGCCATGAGCAAATTCCAGATGCCACGGATCTGGCCAAGGCATTTCCAGATACAACGATCATCCTGGATCATTTTGGCGGGCCGATTGGCATTGGGGCGTATGCCGGAAAATCCGATGAGGTATTTGAGGACTGGAAAAAGAAGGTCGATGCACTCGCCACCTGCCCCAATGTCATGGCCAAGCTTGGCGGTCTCAACATGGATATCAACGGTTATCATTGGGAAGATCGACCGAAACCTCCCACCAGCGTGGAGCTGGCCACTGCGACACGCAGGTATTTCGAATACATGATCGAGAAGTTTGGGGTTGAGCGCTGCATGTTTGAATCTAACTTCCCGGTCGATAAGTTGAGCTGCGATTACACGGTGCTCTGGAATTCTTTCAAGCGGATGACGTCGGATTTTTCGGCTTCAGAGCGAGCTGCTTTGTTTCATGACACTGCAGCACGTGTGTACCGTGTTTAATTCAGAGCGGATCGGAGGCGTTTATGGATCCCATTGCATCGTTTGCGCGACATGTCGTTGTTACTGAATTCGATGATATTCCCGAACCGGCGATCCTGAGAGCCAAGACACTTATACTTGATACAATCGGTGTCGGAGTTGTCGGCAGCTCTGGTCCCAAGGCAGACGAACTTACCGCCTTGCACGCCCGAAGTGGGAGCAATGCCGAGGCTCGGGTATGGTCTTTGGGAACGCGATTGCCTGCCTCATCAGCTGCCTTGTGCAATGCCTATCAGATACACAACAGTGAGTTCGACTGTGTTCATGAAGAAGCCGTGGCGCACGTTCTGTCAGCCGTACTGCCGGGGGCGCTTGCACATGCTGAGCGCGTTGGGGGCATCACTGGAAAGCAGCTCATTGAGGCTGTGATCCTGGGTGTCGATGTTGCGAGTAACCTCGGAGTAGCAGCACATTCCGGATTGCGTTTCTTCCGACCTGCAAATGTGGGTGGATTTGGAGCTGCGGCCGCTGTTGCCAAACTGATGGGGCTCGATGAGGTTCGGATGGTCAACGCCTTATCGATCGCCTATGGCCAGTTGTGCGGAACAATGCAGGCTCACACCGAAGGATCCATGTTGCTGGCTATGCAGATGGGCTTTAATGCGCGTAATGCTGTCGTCGCAGCCGATATGTCGGAGGCCGGCTTCGATGGGCC
>NZGY01000114.1 GCA_002689605.1 Filomicrobium sp. | reverse complement strand
TTGAGCCGTTTGTTGCCCTCACGCGTGAGGGCAACAAACAGAAAGACAAGGTGGGTCAGTTTGAAGGTGCCGTTGACACCCTGCGCGATGACCTCCTGCAGGAAGTTCGTCGTCTCGCCGCTGAAGGTCGCTTTGGCTATCTGTTGATTGAATCAACTGGCATATCTGAGCCATTGCCGGTCGCCTCAACCTTTGAGTTTCGTGACGAAGACGGTAACTGCCTTGCTGATGTCGCACACCTCGATACCATGGTCACAGTGGTCGACGCCGCCACCCTGCTCAAGGATTATACAACTACAGATTTCCTAGCCGACCGCGACATGGCTTTGGGCGAAGAAGATCATCGACCGATTGTCAATTTGCTGGTCGACCAAATCGAATTTGCGGACGTAATTCTGCTCAATAAAATGGATGCCGCCAAGCCGCATGAAATTGAATCGGCACGCATGATCATCCGCTCGCTCAATACCGAGGCAAAAATTATTGAGACGACTGAAGCGCGCGCACCTCTGGACGATATCCTCGATACCGGCAGCTTTGACTTTGACAGAGCGCATGGTCATCCACTGTGGTTCAAGGAGCTCAACGGCTTCAAGGATCACGTGCCAGAAACAGAAGAGTATGGCGTTCACAGCTTCGTCTATCGCGCACGCTCACCCTTCGTGCCGGAGAAGCTTTTCGCATTCTTCGATAAGACATGGCCGAACGTCGTGCGCGCAAAGGGCTTCTTCTGGATTGCCACGCGTCCGCAATGGTGCGGAGAGGTCAGCATGGCTGGTGCGCTGGTCCGCCATGGAGCAGCTGGTTTTTGGTGGGCAGCGGTTCCTAAGAAACATTGGCCAACGAACCCTTAGCACTTGGCCATGATCGAAAAGCGCAGCAGCGGGCCCTTCGGGGACCGCAAGCAAGAGCTTGTCTTTATCGGCACCAAGGACATGGATGAGCAAGCCATCCGCTCTGAACTGGATAGTATGCTGGTACAGTTACCAACCACCGGTCAAGTCGATACAAAGGAATGGGCCAACTTCTCCGACCCATTCCCAGAGTGGCAACGCGGACAAGCAGCTGAATAAGTTGCATAGGCGATAGCGCACTGAACACTAGCACTGTGCGTCGGCGGCTTGCTCAGAGCGCAAGGCACGGCTCAACCTCAGAACTGTTCGCCATCTACAGCAACCAACCACGATCAAACTGAAGGTGTAGAGCCAAATTGTTGCTCTGCACCCAGCCTCGACGTTTGTCCGACTGCGTCATCAAGCGTGGCAAAGGTAGCTGAGAGAGATCACCCGCAACCCATATCAACTATGGTGAGCAACACGACGTCCTACCATTTGCCTAGATGAGCTCAACATCCCCCAAACCAACATTTGCGGTTTTGCTTGCCCCAACGATTGACAAAGTCAATATACAATGCACACTGCATATCGGGTGCAAAAGCTTGGTTTGCAATCGTTCGGAGGCGAATATGTTCAGGCAGATCGTCGGCACAGCAGTTGCCATAACCATGGTGGACTCAGTCCTCACAAATCATGCTGTGGCTGGCGGGGCGAACGCGGACCTGCATTGCGTCTCCAAGAACAAGAAGGTCATAATATCTGGAAAAATTCCTGGCGACTTCGCCGACTTCGAACTCGCGTTTCAGGAAAATGGGACGTCGATAACTCTCACCAACGACCCGGAGAAGGAAGGATCCGATCGCGTCTTCATACATGAGGATTTCAAGATTGGCGTTTTCGCAGTCGCCGTCTCACTCAGCAATGGCTACGACTTAAAATTATACGGCATTCCTAGCTCTGTTCGTAAGTCAGCTAAAACCACGAACAAGCGCTTTCAAGCCATACTGCAAACAGCGCCGCGCCCTTCCCGTAGGGCTTGGAATAACAGCAACGACTTCTTCAATCGCCTCGCAATGACCTGCTCTTACAAGCATGAAATCTGACAGCCTCGTCTGATAAGGGAGGAGGCAGTCTAGACCTCTATCCCGCCGTCAGTCATGAGGCTTGATGAACACCCTAGCGACGAGGCGGACAGACTGAATGAAACCGCCGACGAACAAATTGGCGTCGACGGCAACAGTTCTACTGCAGGAACGGATTCATCTGGCGCTCCTGTCCAAACGAACTCGGCGCGCCGTGACCACAAATGAAGGCAATGTCATCACCCAATGGCAGCAGCTTCGTCTTAATTGCGTCTATCAGTGCATCATGATCGCCGTACTCAAAGTCGGTACGACCAATCGAACCTTGGAACAGGACGTCTCCCACCAAAGCAAAATTGTTTTCGCGTTGAACATAGACGAGAGAACCAGGTGAGTGACCCGGGCAATGAAAGATATCGAAATCGTAACCGGCGATTGAGATCGTCTGACCTTCATCGAGCCAAAGATCCGGCTCAACATCACGCGCTCCTGTCATGCCAAATTTGCCAGCCTGGCTTGCTAACGAACTCAGCAAGAACTTGTCAGCGATATGCGGGCCTTCAATTCTTACGCCGAGCTTTTCTCGAAGCTCACCAGCTCCAGCTGCATGATCAACATGGCCATGGGTCAGCACGATCTTCTCGACCATCATTTTACTCTCTTCGACGGCCCCAACAATATGATCTACGTCTCCGCCTGGATCGATCACGACACCAGCACCGGTTGTCCCATTCCAAACCAATGTGCAATTCTGCTGCAAAGGAGTCACTGGAATGATCGCAACGTTTAAATTCGGCTGTTCACCCGAAGACATTGAAAGACCCTTTGCAGATATTTGAAGTTCTTTGTTCTTTATTGAACTAACTGGGGTATCAGTAGACGCCAACAGTCGCACACACAAAGACGTGAACTGGGCAGTTGTTATGTTGTAACAACGCACCAGTCACGTAGTGCAGACCGGACACACAAAAGGGACCATGTGGCCCCTTCCGACAACAGATATTATCTTAGAGCAACCTTAAGCAGCAGTCTGCGTTGGATTAGCGTCCTCAGAAGGATCGCGCAGCACGTAGCCACGGCCCCAGACCGTTTCAATGTAGTGCTTACCGCCAGTAGCTGCCTGTAATTTCTTGCGCAACTTACAAATGAAGACGTCAATGATCTTCAATTCTGGCTCGTCCATGCCCCCATAGAGATGGTTCAGGAACATTTCCTTGGTCAGCGTTGTGCCTTTGCGCAGCGAAAGCAGCTCAAGCATCTGGTACTCTTTGCCGGTCAGATGAACCCGCTGCCCCTGCACCTCAACAGTCTTGGTATCAAGATTGACCTTAAGCTCACCGGTCTCGATGATAGATTGCGCGTGCCCCTTCGAGCGCCTCACAATCGCCTGAATACGGGCGACGAGCTCGTCCTTGTGGAATGGTTTCGTCATGTAGTCATCGGCTCCAAACCCGAGCCCTCTGACCTTGTCTTCGATCCCCGCCATTCCGGACAAAATCAGAATGGGCGTTGCCACTTTACTGACGCGAAGCGTCTTCAGGACTTCATACCCGCTCATATCCGGCAGNTTTATGTCCAANANAATTATATCATAATCATATAGCTTACCAAGATCAACGCCCTCTTCACCGAGATCGGTTGTATAGACGTTAAAACCTTCTGACTGCAGCATCAGCTCAATGCTCTGAGCTGTCGCGCTATCATCTTCAATGAGTAGGACTCTCATGCCATTCCTCTTTCCCTGGCTGTCACTGCCACCCGCTGCCCCGGGCCCATGTGTACGCAGAGCCAAACACTAAGTGATCGTTAGGAATTTAGGCGTGAGAAGTTAACAAACCCTAATTTTGTCTTGCAGAATCACGAAAACCGAGACCCCTAGTGACAATTNATAAAGGATTTGCCGGCCGCATAACGCGAAACAAATAACGGACAGACCCAGCCCCGCTGCTTGCTGATAATTCTTAAAAGCTTGCCCCCAACATGCAACCATCCAGTTACAACATATCAAATTCGCNGAATCGCCCCTAGCCCTCCAGGTGACGAATTTGGGCTNGAAACGGCACGCTGGTTCATACAATGCTNAATTGTTGCTTAACTGCAACTTTACAACAAATTGGCATCATTGGTGACGGTTCATTATGGCCCGTTCGACATCAGGAAGGCCTGCCTGAGCCATTGCATCAAAAACAAAGACTAGCAAAGCATCAAAAACAAAGACTAGCAAATATACACTAGAAAAAAGNAAGTTATACGCTTTGGCATATTTCTTGATCTGCAACAACGCAAGTAGACNGTGAGTTGGGGTTTCGAAATGAAAGTTCGCGAGTACGTATTGCGTTTTAAGCGCTTTGACGCCGAAGAGAAAATGCAGAAGGTTTCCGCACTCGAGCAAATGGTTCACGAGTTCGAGCAAGTGGCGACCGATCTTGAACGACAGATCCAAGCAGAGGAAGAGCGGACTGGTGTTCGTGATATGAGCCACTTTGCTTATTCCACNTTCGCACGTTCCGCAGCACAGCGCCGGGAAAATCTTCTCGTCTCCATCGCTGACCTGCATGACCGGCTCAACGCCGCTGTACAGGAACGAGACGAAGCAGTAGCTGAACTGGGCCAAGCCGATGCAGTGCAACAGCGAGACGATGAACGCACCAGAGTGCGCACAGACATTATCCAGACTGCTGACGCGCGCTAGTCCACGACCAGCTATCAAACCAGAAATATCTGAGGAGCGCATTCGCTCCTCAACTCGGCTGCGTGCGATAATGTTGCGTCATTCAACGCAGCGAGAGGAGCAGCAAAGGGTAAGTGTGGCTCGTCTAATACTGAAATGAAGCCGCCGAAAAAACAATAGATGCTCGTGGGCACTTGCGCAGCCTTATCGGTTACTCGCTGTCTCAAGAGCTGCATTCTACTTGCCACAAAATGGGTAGAGGCTCTTATTGTAGCCCGGGCTCAACAAGAGCTCTCGAGCAGCACCATGTTGGCTCCGAAAAGCAGATCGCCAAACTGGCTGCATCTCAACGACAATCAATTTAATTNGAAGCAAGGCGAATACGGCAGGGCGCCAGAGCCAGTCNCCAGATCCCGCCCACTGACATCGCTTCACAAGTCTCAAGGACGCTCACGCTCAAAAGCGCGATGACGCTAGCTCGAAACCCATGATATCAACGTAGCCGCCATAGCGGACAACATTTATTCTTGGCGCTCTTCCGGCGCCAAGACCAGCAAACTTCGCCATGCAAAACACAGGGTTGTGCAACAGCTAGAATGTCTTAGTTCCGATAGTCTTGGACGCGCGTCGCACGAAGACCTGGCAAACCATGCTTTTCGATGGATTGCTGCCAGCTCAGAAATTCGTCGACGGTGAGTTTGTATCGCTCACAAGCCTCATCAAGACTAAGTAGGCCACCCCTGACAGCAGCTACCACCTCTGCCTTTCGCCGAATAACCCAACGCTTGGTATCTTTCGGCGGCAAATCAGCAATGGTTAGCGGGCTCCCGTCCGGCCCAATAACGTATCTAACGCGAGATCTAAATTGTTGTTCGGTCATTTTACTCATTCACCCTGTCTGACCAAGTTCACAATGTAGAGCATCCACCTTAATTTCCCGATAAATCATATGGTTAACGGGTCGATGATCAATGTTTCGACTTGGAACATCGAAGTAAAAAGACAACGGAGAACACGGGTTCCCTGCTGGCTCGCACTCGGAGTTGCAAGTAACTTGCCAACGGAATGCGCAGATAACGAAAATACCATGGTTAAAGCTTTCGTCGCGCAGCGCTTTGGACACGCAGTTAACTAACGCGCCACCGCCCTTAAAAGTCCGCCTGGTCTCCAAGCGGATGAAACTCTTTACGCATTTGGATCAGACCAATCAGGCAGAGAACATCCAGCCATTGTCATACCGCTGCTGAATGTATAAATCAGCCAGATGACACACGACCTCGTGCAACAACTCAACCCGTTTCCGACGGGAGCCCGCCGCATTGTCGTTGCGATGTCTGGCGGCGTCGACTCCTCTGTCACCGCTGCTCTACTGCAAGAGCAAGGCCATGAGGTCATTGGCGTGACAATGCAACTGTATGATCATGGCCAAGCAACGGCCAAGTCAGGCTCATGCTGCGCGGGGCAGGACATTCACGATGCGCGCCGTGTCGCCGAGCATATCGGCATTCCGCACTATGTCCTAGATTACGAAGCTCGGTTCCGAGAAGCCGTAATAGAGTCATTCGCCGACAGCTATGCCGCCGGCTATACCCCAGTTCCATGCATTACCTGCAATCAGACGGTGAAGTTCGAGGACCTCCTAGGCGCCGCGAAGGATCTCGGCGCAGTAGCGCTCGCCACTGGTCACTATATTGAGCGGCGAACGGACACTGACAGACCGAAATTGTTTATCGGACCTGACCTCGACCGCGATCAGAGTTACTTCTTGTTCGCAACGACACAAGAGCAACTGAAGATGCTAGCGTTTCCCTTGGGCACGCTCGAAAAGCCCGTCGTTCGCCAGCTTGCCGACTACTTCGATTTGCCCGTGGCACAGAAACCGGATAGCCAAGACATTTGCTTCGTACCTAACGGACGATATGCGGACATCGTTGCTCGACTGCGGCCTGACGCCGTCGTTCCTGGAGACATTGTGGATCAACATGATAATGTTCTAGGCCACCATGATGGGATTATCAATTTCACAATAGGGCAAAGGCGCGGCCTGGGTATTGCCGCAGGAGAACCGCTGTTCGTCGTCCGGCTGGATACGAGAAACCATCGCGTTGTCGTTGGCCCTCGCGACGCACTTCTAACGACAACCATATCGCTCAAAGACATTAACTGGCTGGGTAGCAAGTCCGATCTACAAACAGCAACAGACGAACTTGAGATATATGCGAAAGTACGCTCTTCCCAACTACCAAAGCCTGCAATTCTGAAGATTGACGACACCTGCGAAAGAGCGACGGTACGACTCGCAATTCCTGAAAACGGAATTGCGCCCGGGCAAGCCTGTGTATTCTACAATGACGCGGAAGCCGGTGGGCAATTGCTCGGAGGCGGATGGATCACTGCAACCAATACGATTCAGCCTGGCGAGAACGGGAGTGACGACCGGGAGATTTCAAAAAGTCATAGCCACTTTCCGTAGAGTATTTAACGAACTGTGGGGGATCGATAGGCAACCATACTCACCGGCAACGATCCTTAGAAATCCTTGAGTTGCCCTCCTTGCAAGGCTCAACAACGACGTGAACAATTGACGCTCCCGCATACCAAGTTCGACTGCACGTCTCGCCTTGACATTACCCCCTCGATCTATCTATATCGCGATCCTTGCGGCGGAGTAGCTCAGGTGGTTAGAGCAGCGGAATCATAATCCGCGTGTCGGGGGTTCAAGTCCCTCCTCCGCTACCAATTTCCCTTGGTTTTTCAGTAATTCTTGTCCGCTCAAGCGCGCTATTCGCCCTATGCGCGACATGCGTATGGCACAAAAGTGAGGCACAAACTGCTGCAGTAGTGTTTACGTCCGCACCCCTATTTCGTTGACTCGAAATCTGCCGCCTCTATATGCAGCACGCCTAGATCAGCAGCTTCCGATCGCGACAGCACAAATCCAAAAACCTCATCCCTCAAATCACGCGGGTTATGAAACAAGGCAATAGTAACCTCATCATCATTTGAAGACGTTATGGCAAACTCGTACTGCCGTTGATCCTCGAAGTATTTCTGAGTCACGGTTATGCGGTCTGTTCTTGCCGTGGTTTCCCTACCGACTTCCCAATGGTAGGCTGCTGAGCTGATGGTCAGAGTACAGGTTGCCCAAACAGAACTGCGGTCAGATCAGGCTCATGTCTGCTGTGAAGGGTAAAAGCGGAAGCGACGTGTTGGGGTCGGGCATTTCGCAAAATGACCCCAACCGGACTCTTTTCTCGCGCGCCACACTGATGTGGCGTATGAGACAAAAGGCAGCTACTCATCAATTTGCAGCGCACTATTCACCGAGTTTGATGGCTTCCATGTCTCGTGTCGGCCATCCCTTCGTCCCCGTTTCGCATTGCCTACAATAGCATCAGACTATTTGGGGTCACTTGGATTGATCCAGACCCTGAACGACGGAAAAACAGGAATGTGGGCTGGGTGATTCAGCGACGATAGAGGGCCGCAAGGCGTTCGGGCGGAATGCCCATGGCGTAGCCTACCAGCATAACCGCATTGAACAACTGCGTTCGAATTGGACCCTTGGCCTTGAACCTGCGCGCTGAGGTCACGACACTTGATTGCAGCTTTCCGAAACGACCGATGGTCTTAAAGCGGCGACGTAACTCAACGTCTTCAAAAAGCGGCCACTCCGGCGCGCCACCAAGACTTATGAAGTCTGCACGTCTGAAGAAGAACGCTTGATCTCCGAATGTCGTCCAATAACTGTCGTATCGACTAAGCCACGTATAGAACCGTAATGGTGCAGCAAAGTCGTCGAACCGTAGGGCGAAGCATCCGCACGAAAGGCTCACGTCTCTCAGCGCAGATTTAATTTGACAGACGGCCGCTGCTGGAAGCTGCGTATCGGCATGGAGGATGACGACAATAGGCGATTTAACGGTTGCGACGCCGGTGTTGATTTGCCGTCCTCGCCCAGGGAGGGACTCAACAAGCCGCACATCATCGTAGGCTGAAACAGCATCCTGCGTTCCATCGGTGCTGCCGCCGTCCGAAATGACAATTTCCGTGATGTCATGCTGAAGAAGACTATCAATCGTCTTCGAGATGAAATCCTTTTCGTTCAGAGTCGGAATGACGACTGCAATGTGATTATCGGCGTGCGGCGTCTGACCATGGGCGATCGTCTTCTCGCGTTGGGTGCTGACACCAGAGGTTGGTGCGCTTCGAGCGCGGCCGTCGTGACAATGCGACTCGGGCGTCTGATCGTGCTGCTCCTTCACGGTGCTAGCCACAAACAGTGAGGGATCCCGTCCGACATGCGGAATGCCGCCCGCCGATGCCCCGATTGTGCAAGCGACAACCAGTCGATCAAATCGATCTGGACAGCGACGACGGTGAAGTTCTCAAACCCGCCCCGATCGGTTGCCTCCGATCGCACGATTGCGTCCGTCGGCGAGCTGATTTCCGAGCCCGGAGCAAGCTCTTGCGCATACTGTTCCCTGCTCCCCGGATGGAGCTTGCGCCAGGCGTTGACGCGGTCAAAGTCTTGAGAGGCGTGGGCGAGACCTTCCATGCGAATTTGCAATGCACCACGCCGGTCATGAAAGTGAAGGGCGACGCGCGGGTTCACCTCGAGTTCTGAGGATTTAGAAGATCGACGATCGGTGTGAAACGCGATCTGTCTGGTGGCAGGAATTACCTCGCGAAGGACGACAGTCCGCAGGCGGGGCGTGCCGTCAGGTGTCGTCGTTGCAAGGTTCATCCAGCGGAGCTCGGATCTGCGATCGCGCGTGGCCCGCGCCAACTGCGACCACACATCCTGGAATATCGCGTCAGGCGTTTCGGCTAATTGGTGCATCATACCAGCTTTCAAAGGCGCATCTCNTAGACAGTCTTACGCTTGAGCGGGCNCTTCGGTGCTTGCTATTTCGCCGCTGGCTGTTGGCCGATACGTGCGACAGAGGTCGAGGTGTTGGCCGCCCGTCGTATTGTCGCGGACCAAAGCCAATATGTTGGCGTGTGATGGACCATTTGGTACGTGGCCTCACTCATGCCGATGGTAGCGCGCGTCCCAATTGTCCTTGCAATCGCAGTCGGATCAGTGCCCTTCATGATCGCCGATAGTCTGTTGGCAAGAGCCGGAGGCGGGCGGCTCTGGCGTACACTTGTGGCCCGGATGGCGTTTCTCAGGTCGCTCATCTTCGCCGCCGTTCTCGGCCTCGATCGCCTCTTCTTCCTTCTGATCATCTTGCCCGTGATCGTCATTTTCTATCTTGTGTTTGGGACGATGGGCGGATGGGTCATGCGGCGCACGGAGGCGTTGTTTGCCGTCGGGCTCGGGATGGGCCTCACGCTGGCTTGGGCCTTGGGTGTAAGCTTTCCATTGTTCTCACCGAAATGAACGTCGGCATGGGCCTGGCCAATGCAGCAATGATGTCAGCCTCTGAGGGTTCTAGGCTGCCGAACCAAAGGCGTTGCTCACCGGCTCGGCCAATGATCACCTTCGCGCGATAACCCAAACCGATGGCCGAACTCGAAAGTTAGCGAGGCTTAATAAGAATGGCAGCGCGGTCAGAGAGCATCAAGCCGCAGCACCCGGTTTCCTTAAATTTCGGGTGCAGCCTCAATAGCGCGGCAAGCTGCGCGCTCATGGCGCGCATCTGCTTCGACGTCCCAGCCGTTGTCGTTCTTAAAGCAAACAANGAGTGGCAAAAGAAANCGACCCGNGGCACATGCCCGATATCAGAGCGTCCTATAATGGCCGCTGGTGCGCTTCAACTGCCCGTGTTCTAGCGGCCTTTCCACCGCTCCGGGCCACCATGGTCGTCGCACCGGGTGAGCATTCGCGGCCACAAGCTGTCCGCCAGATTGACATTGCACTCGTCTCGGGCGGCCTCTGCCACCTCACCCTTGCGCTTGCCGTAGTGTCGATGATTGCCGCGATGTCGTTTGGGATATCGCAATCTTTCGGAGCGGTCCCGCAGCCTTGGGGTTGGATTGCGAACGTCGCGTTGCTTCTTCAATTCGCGGTGTCTCATTCCTTGCTTTTGACGAGACGGGGGCGAGTGGTTTTGGAAGCTCTAGCGCCAGTTGGGACGGGGCGGACGCTCTCTACAACGACCTACGCGATTATTGCCTCGGTGCAGCTTCTTGCCCTGTTCACGCTCTGGACACAGAGCGGTGTGATCTGGTGGGAGGCGANCGGNCCAGCGCTCTGGTTTATCACCCTGCTGTACACCGGGAGTTGGCTACTGCTGATCAAGGCCTCCTGGGATGCTGGTGCAGAGGTTCAAAGCGGACTACTTGGCTGGGCGTCGCTTGTTCGTGGCGTGCGCCCGCAGTTTCCACCAATGCCAACGACGGGGCTTTTTCGGATTATGCGCCAGCCGATCTATGTGTCGTTCGCGCTAACGCCGTGGTGCGTGCCAACTTGGACGCCCGACCAGCTGCTCCTTGCCACTGTTCTCACCGCGTACTGCGCCATCGGCCCGCTGGCCAAAGAGCGCAGGTTCGCGCGGATGTTTGGAGATNGTTGGGAGTCGTATCGGGTATCGCACCCCTACTGGATCCCGTCGCCTCGCAGCTTCAACAGTGGAAGGACAAAAAATCCAGCCATTGATCGTTCCTCTGGAAACCACAACTAAGCAGGAAAACCCTGATGACGTCGCAAATATTCCGGATTGCACCAATGATTTCTATCGTGGACAGCTGTTTTGACGTGTTCGCGACAATCTCGGCGGACGTGCTGATCTCATCCTGGATCGTTCCGGCACCGAAACCGGTTTCGCTCGTGGGGCCATTCGAGCTTCATGATCTGACCGATGCGAAAGCTGTGTGCTCTCATTCTCACATCACTGATCTTCCGCAAGTTGATCGCGAAGTTCTCGGAAGCGTCGAGGCCCATCTGTCTGCGGCACTGCAGCAATCAGGATTCGACCGTGTGCGTGAGCCCGGTTTTGCTGATCGTGTGTTTGCCGCACATGGGTTCTGGGCTTTCGCCTACGACGCGGTCTGCGAGCACCTAGCTGTCACGAGAACGGATGACTACGATGCGGACCGCACCCTGCTTGATCCGATCCTATCGGCACGTACTCTCACCATCCTCGCTTCACGCGATACGGTATCGGACCGGCTCTCGCGTGTTCGTTTCCAGCGTGCGATCCAGGTGATCGAGCACATGCTGTTGCGCGGCAACGGCATCATGAGTGCCGAATTCGACCTCAGTCATCTGCATTGCTCTCAGCCGACGCATCACACAGAGAAACAACTTCATTGGCTCCGGCGCAAATGGCGCAGGCTTGTCGAAGTCGATCTCCCAGACGCGGCCCGGAGCCGGTCGTGGCCGGTCCAGGCCGATCACTGCCTCGCCCGGATCTTACTCGACCACGCGTGTGGACGACCGTGGCGCGAAACGATCACGCCACCGGCTTGGCGCAATGCGCCTTTCGAGACGTTGACAACCGCAGTACTTGCCGGAGAGCGTGCGCTGGCCGGAGATACCGATCTCCACGACTTGAATCGTCAGTCGCTGAGCATGCGGGGAAAGCTCGGATGACAGAAGCCGGGATCGGTGAACTCGTGGAATTGGCTTGGCGGGACGAAGTCTCTTTTGACGATATCGCCGCCCAGACAGGTTTTCGCGAAGGGCAGGTCATCGCGATCATGCGGCGCACGCTGAAGCCCAGAAGCTTTCGGCTGTGGCGCAGGCGCGTTTCAGGGCGGAGTAGAAAACACCCACAACGTGCCCGACACCGCTGATGAGCGCAAGCGACCCGACACGGTTCTCGTTCTTGTCCACGCGCGAACTTCTGGTGCACCGCGCGAAGCTCAATCGTGTCGAGCGCCGTCGCCGCTTGCCGGCCCAGGCCCGGTCGCTGCGTCAGGCTATCGAAGACGAGTTGGAACGGCGAAGAATAGCCCGAATGGACCGCTTCGCACGTGGCGCCTCTGAATTCACCGTCGACATTTTTGAGCACACCGACCGCATCCAGAACCGAGCTGGCGAGAAACGGACAACAAAATGAATGATCTCACAATCTACGACAAGTACGCGAACGCCTGGTGGGATGGGTCGGTCAAATGGCTGCGTACACTCCATGCGATGGTTCCCGCGCGACTGGCATACTTCGATCGATACGTCGACGACTGGCACGGCAAGGAAGTTCTTGATCTCGGTTGCGGCGGTGGTTTCATGGCTGAGGCGTTGGCGCAGAGGGGGGCAAGCGTCGTCGGGGTCGATCCTGCTGAAGACGCGATCTTGGCGGCGCAACGTCACGCAGCTTCCATGGGTCTTTTGATCACTTACTCAAGGGGAACCGCTGAACGGATCCCGCTAGAAGACGACAGCGTTGACATCGTTGTTTCAGTCGACGTTCTTGAGCATGTTGCGGATCTTGAGGCGTCGCTCAATGAGATCAAGCGCGTCTTGCGACCGGGCGGATTTTTCATATTCGATACGATCAATCGCAATCCCCTGGCATCCTTTATCGTGATCACGTTAGCCGAGCGCGTGATTGGATTGCTTCCGAGGGGCACGCATGATGCCTCGATGTTCATACGACCGAAAGAACTGAAGATCGCGTTGCGCGATCGAGGGTTCGACGAAATCGAGTTCAAGGGACTTGGACCTGTTGGGCTCAACCGCAAGCTGGACTTCGTGTTCGGCCAGATCCCGCTCACGACGATCCAGTATCTGGGAAAAGCCCGGCTGAAGTAGCGCTCATTCCAGGCGAGCTTCGGCGCTGCCTTTGCAGCGTTTGGCGCTGCTGGGACGGCGTTTCAATTTAACCATGCCAATCCAGAGGATTACCGACAAATGCCGGAACTCGTTGCGCTTATTATTGCCGCTTCGCTGGGCTCAATGTTGTTTTTCTAGAGCGTTGTCACCGGCAGTGGGAAACTGACCCAGGTGNCAGATCGAATCTGACCTACCGTTCATGGTGTCCCCCTCAATCGGGAGGGGGCGATGTTGACGGTGGAGGAACGAATGGAGATTACGGTTTTA
>NZGY01000113.1 GCA_002689605.1 Filomicrobium sp. | reverse complement strand
CAATGTCGTTTTGCGCTCTGCTATGATCTGTCCAGCCAACGAGGTCAGTTGGACTTGAACTGGAATTGGTTCTGCTATCTCGCGCGGGCTCTGGACCCTGAGCTTCATCAGGCTCTTCACGGGCACGGCCCAGGTGCTCGATTTGTTGACTCGGTAACCCTGGGTCAGTGTTGCTGTAGGCGGCAGACCACGCATGCGATCGAAGGCATCAGATGGTAATTGCTCACTTGGCTCGATTTGGATTGCGATTGCCGAACGTTTATTGGGTTGGACCAATAAACGTTCGGCAAGAATGAGTTCGATAGACAGCGTTTGAGCATACAGCGATGGAGCAAACGCTACCGTAGACATGATCACGGCAGCGAAGATGTGTTGCATTGCGTTGCTGGGTAGCATGTTAGCCAAAGTCACACTCCAACATGGTGTCATGGCACCAGGTTTTCTGTTCAGATAGGACTGTTCGGGTCTGCGGTTATAGTTTTTCCCGGGCATACTTTGTCCTGCCCCATTGCATTGTGGTTAGTTTTTGTTCGGTTGTCGTTGAACCCATAGGAGGAACTAAACGAGTCCGCTATACGACCCACAAACACTCACTCGTTGACGGAGGATGCAGATGCGTAAATTCAATGCTGAAAATGAGCGTGTGAAACGGGGCTACATCGACTTCTTACGCCACGCCGACGGCAAGAGTGAGGCCACTATTGACAAGTGCGCCGCAGCCTTGAATCGGTTTGAAGAATCGACGGGGTTCAAGCCTTTCAAGAATTTCTATATCGAACAAGCAAAGCGATTCAAGCTCAAGCTGGAACGTTCACGCAACCCCAATTCAGGAGAACCATTGAGTGTTGCAACACGTGGCGCCACGCGCCGACTGGTGAAGGTTTTTTTCAAATGGCTCGCCTTCCGGCTTGGTTGCCGCTCAAAGATCCATCCGGCTGACGCTNAATACTTCAATCTGACTGCCAAGGATGAGGCCGTTGCTCATGCATTGTAGGAAAAACCATTATCAAACATTTCAATGCTAGGTTTAGTTAAGAAATAACCCAAACAATATGACACGACGGTTCATGNTCTTCGCGCGACCTTTCGTACATGGGGATCTGAGATGACATTCTATGATGGCTACGTACTCGAATTTGCGTTGGCACATCAGCTTAATACCAAGGCAGAACAAGCCTACCTACAGTCAACTCTTGTGGGCCCTCGGATACCGCTTATGCAAGATTGGGGTAATTATTTAACCAGTAATGAAACACATCCAAACATTGAATCATCGATGTGGAATTGATATTGTGTAAAGAGCCATACGGCTAGATCTAAACATAGGGCAGATGCCTTCCACCCAGCTCCAATAATGGAGCCAATTGGAGAGGCAGCGCGCTATGCACTCAGATAATATCTCGAAAAAACAAGTCGCCCGTATAATCAACATCAGTTTGTCTGGTGTTGATCGAAAAAGACGCGACGATAACACCTTCCCTCGCCCATATAAAATCGGCGGTAAATTAATGTTTTCGGAAAAAGAGGTTCGAGCCTGGTTAGAAAGCCAGAAAGCGGCACGACTTTGAGTGAAGAAAAGTCAAAAAAACTCAACAAACGTCAACAAATAGCTGCCAATGTGATTGGCCTGGGCAGTCGTCTGAGTGAAGTGGCTGAAAAGCTGTCGATATCCAAAGAAACAATTAGTAGATGGCAGGCACAAGAAGAGTTTGAATACGAAGCAGACCGCGTGACAAAAGCTCTGCTACTCGAATTATTGGATGATAGGGTGGCGCTGATCGATACGTGTCATATCGTGATTAGAAACATCCTCGTAGGAGATGACACCTCTAACAGCGTTTAGGGCAATATTGCTCTTAAGGATCTTAATGCAGTAGGCGCTTAAATAAATGCGCACAACGTCCTCTCGCAACGCTTGAGCTATTTGAACGATAGAAGAATGCGACGAGGAGGCGACAAGCCAATGGAGGGAATGCCAGGCGCGTATTATGACTTAGTATATATATTCAAATAACATTTTCTATGAGTCCCTGTCTTTGAAATTATGGGCCATTCAATCATTTTTCCGCAGATAAAAAGACCTGTGCCACACAAAGNTCACAATCTGGATGAAATTCAGACAAAATCAGCCGTTNNTAAACGAGTATAGAATTTAACTTCCTCCCTAAACTCAGGCCGCCTTTGCGCGNTNCTTTTTTGTNNCAAGTTAGAAGATAGATCACAAAGTTTCTGCGATGGCAGTTATAAGGAGAAAAGGAATTGCTGTAATAGTTAAAGGCGAAATCACGATCACCAAAGGTTTCGAGCATAGGAAATCTATGGTTTTCTCACAAAAAGAGAAAATGGCTGGAATGGGCATGCAATTTCTCTTTGCAGGTACCGAGAAGAATGATCCAACAAGACTTCACACTGTTATTAAGTTTGAGAGCGTCGAGGCTATGCAAGCCTTTGGTGCTGACAAAGAACTAACAGAAACCCGCAGCCAGGCTGGTGCCGTTATCGAGAGCGGTGTTATGACCCAATATCAGATAACTTCTTCACAAATTATCCAAACGCTTTCATGCAGCACTAGATTCTGAAAGCAAGGGATTTTGTCTAGCCTGTCTCGTTGCCTCTACAAATGCGACAAAATAACTACGATTGTTGAGAAACACGCAGTAGCCTTTGACATAATGCGTTGCGTCAATTCGTAACATTGATAAGAACGGTGCTAGTTAGGCACGGATGTCTANAATTGGCATGAGCTGTGTGGCTATGTAATCATGTTCGAAGGGTAAAGTAATGTCAGTCACTATACATGTTACGATCACAACTAAAGATGGTTGTTTTGACGAATTTCATGCTCTAGCAAAAGAAGAACTCGCGTTCACTCGGGGTTCCGAGGGTTGTATGTCAATTCACACGTCTTCATCGAGAGACACAAACACTCTAAAATTTGCTGAGGTTTGGAAAAGTGAGGAAGATTTCAACACTTATTTTGAGAAAAGAGTTGAGCGAAGCGGGGAAGATTTTGCGCGATTATTGGTAGGACCACCAGAAAAAGAATGTTTCCAGACCGATGATTGGGGCTATGGAAAAGAGTGGCAAAAATAATCTTGATGCTCATGACCAGCCCCCATCGAGTGGTCCACTTCCAGTGTTAGTGCATGGGCGGCTTTATTGCTAGACAGAGCGGGGCCGTCGGAGCCGCTCCAACGAGCGGAGACGGCCACGCGGCGACGCTGGGGATGAACACCTCGGGTGCCGGTGCTTTGTATCCGAGTGATGAGTGAGGCCGGATCCCATTATAATGCCGTCGCCAACTCTCGATTATGATCCGGGCCTCCTTGAGCGAGTAGAAAATCTCACCGTTGAGCAGCTCGTCTCGCAGTCGGGCGTTGAAGCTTTCGATAAAACCGTTCTCCCAGGGGCTGCCCGGTGCGATGTAGGCCGTCTTGGCGGGGAAGTGATCAAGCGCTTGGGTGGGCAAGCAATTACCTTTCCCGGTGGCGAGATACCGGCGGCATTGGCGAAAGGAAAGATTAATGCAGCCGAGTGGGTCGGGCCCTACAACGACAAGGCCTTTGGGCTGCATCGGTATTTGAAGAATTATATGTTTCCAGGCTTTCAAGAACCTGACACGGGGCTCTGCCTGGAAGTGAGTCTGAAACTGTGGGAAAGNTTGAGTAAGACNGATCAAACGATCATTGAGACANCAGCCACAGCATCGNATAATCTGGTTTTGGCCGAATANAATGCCAAGAACGGTGATGCTTTGACCGATCTGCGGTGGAATGAGGGTGTGCAGCTCCATATTGTNCCGCAGGACGTCTGGGGCCAGATTGCTCAAGTGTCACGTGATGTGATCGAGGAAGTGGGCAATAGCGATGTCCTCGGACGCCGCGTGCTGGAGAGTTTCAAAGAGTTTGGTGCGCGAGTTTCGGAATGGCAGCGGATTTCTGACATCNNTTACGTTGCTTATCGGGCGATTAGCGGGCCGATAACCACTTGCCTTAGAATCCCATATGGCCTAGGAGAGGCAGCCGTTTTGGCACCGGCCCGATAAGTGAGCCATTGCCGATCCATATCAATCTTACCTGCTTGGTTTGCAGTGAGTGAGAGGAGGATATCATGACTGCTATTTCACTAAAGTTCCCAGATGGTGCAAGCCGTGAGTTCGAAGCTGGTGTTACCGGTCTGGATGTGGCCAATAGCATCTCAAAGTCGCTCGGCAAGAAGGCCGTCGCGATCCAGCTTGATGGCGAGTTGGCNGATTTNGCNGACCCGATCAATGCAGANGCCAGNATCAACATAGTTACTCGAACNGACGATGCCGCGCTTGAGTTGATCCGGCATGACTGTGCGCATGTTCTGGCTGAAGCGGTNCAGGAATTATTTCCAGGTACGCAGNTTACGATTGGGCCTGTTATCGAGAATGGCTTTTTCTACGACTTTGCNAAGGATGAACCGTTTCANCCTGATGATCTGCCCAAGATCGAAGAGCGAATGCGCGATATTATTCGACGCAACGCACCTTTCACGAAGGAAGTCTGGTCGCGGGAGAAAGCCAAGGCNCACTTTGCCGAAGTGGGTGAGCACTACAAGGTCGAACTCGTCGATGCGATCCCTGAGGGCGAAGACCTCAAGATGTACAAGCAGGGGGAGTGGCTCGACCTCTGCCGCGGGCCGCATATGGCTTCGACCGGTCAGATCGGTAATTCGTTTAAGCTTATGAAGATGGCTGGTGCTTACTGGCGGGGCGATTCCAATAATCAAATGCTCCAGCGGATCTACGGCACCGCCTGGGCCAGCGACAAAGATCTGAAAGCGTATCTGACCCAACTTGAAGAAGCCGAGAAGCGCGATCATCGTAAGCTTGGCCGTGAAATGGATTTGTTTCACTTTCAGGAAGAAGGTCCAGGTGTCGTCTTCTGGCATCCCAAGGGCTGGGAGCTCTTCCAACGGCTGACCAACNATATGAGGCGGCGTCAGAATGATGCCGGTTATAAAGAGGTCAATGCACCTCAGATTCTCGATAAGTCGCTCTGGGAGACCTCGGGTCACTGGGANTGGTACCAGGAGAATATGTTCACCACGGTGACCGAAGATGATCGCCAGTTTGCGATCAAACCCATGAATTGCCCCGGTCACGTTCAGATCTTCAAACATGGATTGCGATCCTATCGGGAGCTGCCATACCGCATCAGTGAGTTTGGTTGTGTGCATCGCTATGAGCCATCTGGTGCTTTGCATGGTTTGATGCGTGTTAGGGGCTTCACTCAGGACGACGCCCACGTGTTTTGCACCGAGGAGCAGCTCGAAGATGAATGTATGGCCATCAATGAGTTGATCCTGTCGGTCTACCGAGATTTCGGCTTCGAAGAGTTTGTGGTGAAGCTTTCTACACGTCCTGAGAAACGTGTTGGCNCGGACGAGCAATGGGATCGTGCTGAAAAGGTGATGCACGANGTCTTGGAAAAGATTGCTGATCAGTCAGATGGCAAGNTAACAACCGGGATTAATCCGGGAGAAGGTGCCTTTTACGGTCCGAAGTTTGAGTATGTGTTGCGTGACGCGATTGGTCGTGAGTGGCAATGCGGGACCAATCAGGTCGATTTCAATCTTCCGGAGCGGTTCGATGCATTCTACATNGATGCAGAGAGTGAGAAGCGGCGACCAGTGATGTTGCACCGTGCTATTCTCGGTTCGATGGAGCGCTTTCTCGGNGTTTTGATCGAGAGTTACGCCGGCCATTTTCCACTTTGGATGGCCCCGATACAGGTCGTTATTTGTACGATCGTGTCGGAGGCTGATGAATATGCAACCGAGGTGAAAAGACGGCTGGAAGCAGTAGGTTTGACTGCNGAGCTTGATTTGCGGAATGAGAAGATTAACTACAAAGTCCGNGAGCACTCGTTAAGCAAGGTGCCGGTTCTGTTTGCTATTGGTCGACGTGAAGCTGAAGAAGGTACAGTATCCATCCGACGCTTCGGTAGTCAGAAGCAGACTGTGGTATCGTTGGANGAAGCCGTTGCGCAGTTGAGTGATGAGGCGGTGCCGCCGGATCTGCGAAGAGCTCNATAGACCGATTAGAGAAAGANCTGAGGGAANGTATTCCGTAAGACGATGAAGTTTCCTGAACTAACTTACGCTGCAGTGGATGACCCGGTTATGAAGCGCTGGGTCATCNAANCTATTGAGCGGCTTGCCGGGCGTGACTACTTCGTACCCCTTTATGAGATTTGGCGACGCGAGTATGTGGAACGTGACCTGCCGATTATGCGTCCGGCACTTGATCTGGTTCGCGTTGATCTCAATATCGCCTCTGGTCTTTGGCCGGCACAGCTTAACAAGANNNCGCCTTTAGTTATCGTTTCCAATCATCCGTATGGGATCTTGGATGGGTTCGGTGCGCTGACACTCGCAGAAGAACTNGGACGGCCCTTTAAGGTTCTCCTGCATAAGGACCTTATGAAAGTCCCTGAGATCCGGCCTTACTCNTTGCCAATTGATTTTGCCGAGACGCGTGCTGCTCAGGCTATGAACATCGCGACCCGGAAAGAGGCTCTAAAGCTGTTGGGTGAGGGGACGACAATCGTTGTATTCCCTGCTGGTGGGGTGGCAACGTCTCCATCCATGTTTGGCCGTGCTGTTGATTTGCCTTGGAAGACTTTTACCGCGCGCATGGTGCAATCCGCGAAGGCGCAAGTCTTACCTCTCTTTTTTGAAGGCCAGTGTTCGCCATNGTTTCATTTAATCAGNAAGTTCAGTGCAACTGTNCGGTTGTCACTCATGATCCGGGANTTCCGGCGTCGGGTCGGCCTGCCTTTGACTGTTCATGTTGGTGATGTGATCCCTTTCGAGGAGCTGGACTCGAATGGTGACAGAAAAGTGCTGTTGAACACGCTGTTTGAACGTGTCCATCAGATGTCGCCGATGTCGGTGGCCGAAACGCGCCAGCGCATGAGTGAATTACCTAAGTGGTTGCAGGCGTAGAGCTCGCCTTTCACCTGATGCNCAACTCAATCTAACCGCGTCCCCGGTACGGCNGCACTCCTTGATCAGGCAGCCAGACATCATCCGGGCATTTGCCAGCCTGCCAGAAAACATCGATGGGTATGCCGCCACGCGGATACCAGTACCCACCTATCCGAATGAAATGAGGNTCCANGAGGGATTTCAGGAGCATNCCAATGGCGACGGTACAGTCTTCATGGAAGGCTCCGTGGTTGCGGAANGATGTGAGATACAACTTAAGTGACTTGGACTCGACGAGCCACTGATTTGGCACGTAGTCGATGACCAGATGTGCGAAGTCAGGCTGGCTTGTGACTGGGCAGATGGACGTGAATTCGGGCACAGTAAATCGCGCAACGTAGTGCGCGTCCGGGTGCGGGTTCGGGACCCTGTCCAACGATGCTTCTTCCGGCGAGCCCGGGATTTCAGATGGAGTGCCGAGATGGGCCAAGTATGAGGTGTTGTCTGCCATTTGTGTCNGCTTTAATTGAGAATAGGGCTCTATTCAGTAGGTAAGAACAGCCTTTATAGCTTTGAGCTCTTCTTGCGGATCACCCCAGNTTTCATAGTTTTGGCCCGAGCGTCNATACCAATAGCGGGAGTTNGACTCATCGCCTTCGATCTTGTGTAGGNCTGCATGNAGCCAGTCAGCTGTNTTTTCCCCTTCGAGTGACTGGCAGGCCTGATGCGCCTCGTCCCATTGCCCTGCGATTGCCTGATCCACGGCAGCAATAAGGTTTTGTCTGTCGGCGTTTTAAGCAGTCATTATAGGTCTCCATCGGCCAGCGCAGGCCTGCTTTTCGTGTCCTGTCATTAATGGATTTTCNAGGTGCGGTCATCGATGATCTTCCAGTTAGCCGCAATCNGCTTTAGGAGTGACGCCAGATTGAACAGTAAGACACGCAGGGGACTGGCATGACAGCGATCATTGATGTTATCGGGCGCGAAATACTTGATAGCCGTGGGAATCCGACGGTTGAGGTTGATGTTGTGCTTGAAGATGGCTCGATGGGCCGCGCTGGCGTGCCATCCGGAGCATCGACCGGGGCCTATGAAGCTGTGGAACTACGCGATGGCGACGATANGCGCTTTCTNGGTAAGGGCGTGGAAAAGGCTGTTGACGCAGTNAACGGTGAAATTTTCGATGCTATCGGCGGGATGGATGCTGAGGATCAGCGCAGGATTGATAAGGCGTTATTNGATCTAGACGGGACCAAGAACAAGGCCCGGCTCGGCGCGAACGCCATTCTTGGTACGTCTCTGGCGGTTGCGAAGGCTTCGGCGGAGGCCTGTGGACTGCCATTATATCGCTATATCGGCGGTGCTTCGGCCCATGTCATGCCAGTCCCGATGATGAACATCTTGAACGGGGGCGCGCATGCGGATAACCCGATCGACATCCAAGAATTCATGATTATGCCGGTTGCTGCNGAGAGTTGCCNGGAGGCCATCCGTATTGGCGCNGAAGTCTTCCATACCCTGCGNAAGAAGTTGCACGACGCTGGACACAATACCAACGTGGGCGACGAGGGCGGTTTTGCTCCCAATTTGAAATCGTCGACGGAGGCTTTGGATTTTATTATGGCCTCAATTGAGGCGGCAGGTTACTCGCCAGTTGATGACGTAAAACTCGCCCTTGATTGCGCTGCGACCGAGTACTTCAAGGATGGGAAATACGAGCTGGCCGGCGAAGGGCGTTCGCTCAGCAGCGACGAGATGGCGGCTTACCTGGCGGAGCTGGTCGGTAAATATCCGATTATCTCTATTGAAGACGGTATGGACGAGGACGATTGGGCGGGCTGGTCTGCTTTGACGAAAGCCATTGGTGATAAGTGCCAGCTGGTCGGTGATGATCTCTTCGTGACAAACACGGAGCGCCTCGAGCGTGGCATCCGGGACGGGGTCGCAAATTCGATCCTCGTAAAGGTCAATCAAATTGGATCGTTGAGTGAGACGCTTGATGCAGTCAACATGGCCCAGCGCGCAGACTATACAGCTGTTATTTCTCATCGCTCGGGCGAAACGGAAGATGCGACTATTGCCGATCTCGCCGTCGCGACTAATGCGGGACAGATCAAAACAGGCTCCCTTTGTCGATCCGATCGTCTCGCGAAATACAATCAGCTCATCCGGATCGAGGAAGAGTTGGGTAATGTTGCGCACTATGCGGGGAAGTCGGTGATTCCGTCGGGCAACGCATGACGAATTATTTTCCCGAAATGATCGTCAGCTTTACGGCCTGTTAAACCTGCTCTGATAGGTTCATGTTATTCCTTGAATACAGGAATTCAGTGTTGCGTATCACCACCCAAAATAGGCGGATGAGGAGGCCGTTGCGGTCCCTTTTAGTGTTGCTTGGCTGCGCGGTAATATCGGCCTACTTCATCCACCATGCCATCTATGGCAAGCACGGTTTTGAGGCTCGTACCAGACTGATCGAACGTACAGCAGTGCTGTCGCGGGAAATCAGGAGCCTCAAGGCCGTGCATGCTCGTATGCGCCGGGATGTTGATCTTCTCACATTAGAGCCTCCGTCGCGCGACATGACGGAAGAGATCGCCCAGCGCGATTTGGGCTACGTCTATCCGAGCGACGTCGTTCTCTTAGCGCGATAAGAGTTGTTCTGCCTCTTTCACATATATTCAAAGTAATCTTATCCGTGGGTCTGCCTGGTGCCAGTGCTTGGCATTGTCTTTGACTGTCGTGTAAGCTGATAGCCAGAGGAAAACCGGCCGATAAGTATCGGAGCTTGGCTTCCATTGCTGAAGCTGGCTCCGGAATAGTGCCGTCTAATGGGAGGTGAGGCTTTGAACGTGAACGCAATGCAATTCACGGACGAACAGGAGCTGGTTGCCTATAAGGAAATGCTGCTCATCCGGCGGTTTGAGGAAAAAGCTGGGCAACTCTATGGCATGGGTTTTATAGGTGGCTTTTGTCATCTCTATATTGGTCAAGAGGCAGTTGTCGTCGGATTGCAGATGTGCGCCAAAGACGGTGACCAGGTTATTACAACTTATCGGGACCACGGTCATATGCTTGCATGTGGCATGGATCCAAAAGGTGTGATGGCTGAGCTGACCGGGCGCCAGGGCGGTTACTCGCGCGGCAAAGGCGGTTCGATGCACATGTTTTCCAAGGAGAAAGGCTTCTATGGAGGGCACGGAATTGTCGGTGCGTCAGTGCCACTCGGTGGTGGACTGGCGTTTGTGAATACCTATCGTGGCAATGACAATGTCTGCTTTTGCTATTTCGGGGACGGGGCCGCAAATCAGGGCCAGGTCTATGAGACATTCAACATGGCCAAGTTGTGGAACTTGCCGATTGTTTTTGTCATTGAGAACAATAAATACGCGATGGGGACCTCGACGGAACGGGCGGCGGCGACAACCGACTTTTCGCAGCGCGGTGCATCGTTCGACATTCCTGGTGAGCAGGTGAACGGTATGGATGTGCGGGCAGTGAAAGCGGCCGGCGAAAAAGTTGTAGAGCATCTGCGGGCCGGGAACGGCCCTTTTATTTTGGAAATGAAGACCTATCGTTATCGCGGTCACTCAATGTCTGATCCGGCCAAGTACAGGACACGAGAGGAAGTCGACAAAGTTCGTTCCGAACAAGACCCCATCGAGCAAGTCCGTGCGCGATTGCTGGCTAGTGGACGTAACAGTGAAGACGAACTGAAGACGGTTGATCGCGACATACGGGCCATTGTGAATGAGGCTGCGGAATTTGCGCAGAATGATCCAGAACCAGATCCATCAGAGGTCTGGACTGACGTTTTGGTGCCGGTAACCGCTGCCTGACGCTTAAGAACGATCCGGTTACACAAATCGAACCGGCCGATAACTAGGGTTGAGACATTAGCGCGAGGATGCGCGCCTCATAGGGAATTGGAATGGCAACGCAAGTATTGATGCCGGCACTTTCTCCAACAATGGAAGAGGGCAAACTGGCCAAATGGCTGGTTGCCGAAGGAGATACGATCACTTCGGGGATGGTCATTGCCGAAATCGAAACCGATAAGGCGACGATGGAAGTTGAAGCGGTCGATGAGGGAATTTTATCTTCAATTTTGGTGGCTGAAGGAACGGAAGGTGTGTTGGTCAATACACCGATCGCACTGATTGCCGACGATGGTGAAGCGGTAGCGAGCACACCAATGGCAGAGCCAACAGCTGCAGCAAGTGAACCGGCAGTAACGCCTCCCGCGGTCGCTGCTGCGCCCCCGATGACACCGGCCGCCGCTCCACCTCAACCGCCGACAATTGCAGTTGCTGCAGCTGCTACAAACTCCGCTGCTTCCAACGCGGTCTTCAGCGGGGAAACAGAGAAACTCACCATGCGGGAAGCATTGCGTGACGCCATGGCGGAAGAGATGCGCCGAGATGGTGACGTCTTTCTCATGGGGGAAGAGGTTGCTGAGTATCAAGGTGCCTATAAGATCAGCCAAGGGCTGCTCGATGAGTTCGGGAGCAAGCGGGTTATTGATACCCCTATAACAGAGCAAGGTTTTGCGGGTATCGGCGTCGGCGCCGCGATGGGAGGCCTCAAGCCGATTGTTGAATTCATGACCTGGAATTTTGCCATGCAGGCGATTGATCAGATCATCAATTCGGCTGCGAAGACGCTCTACATGTCGGGTGGGCAGATGGGATGCCCGATCGTGTTTCGCGGGCCGAATGGTGCTGCTGCTCGGGTGGCGGCGCAGCACTCGCAGTGTTTTTCTGCCTGGTACGCACACTGTCCAGGTTTGAAAGTGGTTGCTCCTTCGAATGCCAGTGATGCCAAAGGATTGCTCAAGGCCGCTGTGCGCGATCCGAACCCGGTACTCGTACTTGAAAATGAGATCTTGTATGGGCAGTCCGGTGACGTCCCGAAAGGTGATGACTGGTTGTTGCCAATTGGTCAGGCGCGAATTGCACGCGCAGGCGATGATGTGACGATTGTCTCTTTTGCCCGCGGTATGGTCTATGCGCTTGAGGCTGCAGAAGAACTGTCTAATGCAGGCATTGAGGCTGAAGTCATCGATTTGCGCTCACTCCGGCCAATCGATTGGGACACGATCCTGACATCGGTGCGCAAGACCAATCGCATAGTGACAGTGGAGGAGGCTTGGCCAGTTTGTTCGGTCGGATCAGAGATCTGTGCCCAAGTCGCGATCCAGGCGTTCGACTATCTTGATGCGCCACCGGCAAAGATCTCAGGTGCCGATGTACCTATGCCATACGCAGCAAACCTAGAGCGGTTAGCCTTGCCCAATGCAGAACAGGTGGTTGCCGCAGCGAAGTCCGTTTGTTACGCGACTTAGATGGATCCAAGACCATGACGCAAGCAAGATGGTTTTTGCCTGCTAGATCACTTTGCTTTTGGCTCAGGATGTCTGCGAGCGCGTTCCATCTAAGGTCTGTTTATAATTGCGGCCGCGAAGTCTTGGCCTAATCCGAAAAGGTCTCAGAAATGCCGATCCAAATCCTTATGCCGGCGCTTTCTCCAACGATGGAAGAGGGGAAACTTGCGGCGTGGCTCGTCAAAGAAGGTGATAGCGTTACACCTGGTATAGTGATCGCGGAAATTGAGACGGACAAAGCGACAATGGAAGTCGAAGCTGTTGACGAAGGTACCGTTGGGAAGATCCTGGTCGCTGAGGGCACCGAGGGTGTTGCCGTCAATACGCCAATTGCCGTGCTGCTCGAAGAGGGCGAGAGTGCTGATATGGCTACTGGTGGCCAATCTGCAGGTGCCAGTTCGAATGGGATAGCACAACCCGAGAATACGACTTCCGTAACATCTGCACCACTGGCTACTGCGCCATCTGCGGCCCCAGTTGTCGAGCCCATCCCTAGTGTTCAGCCCGCAGTTCCCTCGCCACCGCCTGGAGGGATAGTAGCTGCACCAGCTTCAATGAGTGGAAGAGTGTTTGCTTCTCCGCTTGCGCGGCGCGTGGCGAAAGACAAAGGGATAGATCTAAGTGCGTTAAACGGTTCTGGCCCTCATAAACGCATCGTGCTGAAGGATATTGAAGCGGCCGTCGCGAGCGGCGTGGTGTCTGCTCCCTCCCCTGTTGTTGGTCGCTCTATGGTTGCTCAGGGGGCAACGCAAAGTAGCGGCGTTGGTCAGGCGCTGGCTGTTTCGGCGATGGCCGATCAGCAAGTGCTTGCGCTTTACCAAGAGGAAACCTACGAGGTTGTTCCTCACGACGGGATGCGCAAGGTTATTGCCCAGCGCCTAACGCAGTCAAAGCAAACAGTTCCACACTTCTATCTGTCTATGGATTGCGTGTTGGACGAATTGCTTCGATCGCGCAAACGGATCAATGACGCGGCACCCAGTGATGGGCCACGCGCGTATAAGCTGTCAGTCAATGACTTCGTGATTAAGGCGCTGGCATTGGCCCTTCAGGACGTACCTGCTGCTAATGCAACTTGGACTGATGCTGGTATGCTGGTCCACCGCCATTCTGATGTCGGCGTGGCGGTTGCGGTTGAAGGCGGTTTGTTCACGCCGATCATACGGCATGCCGAACTCAAGACATTGGGTGAAATTTCAAACGAAATGAAAGATCTCGCTGCGCGAGCCCGGAATCGCCGCTTGGCGCCGCAAGAGTACCAAGGGGGGACAACCTCGATCTCGAATCTGGGAATGTTTGGCGTGAAGTCTTTCGATGCGGTGATAAATCCGCCTCATTCCACTATCCTGGCAGTTGGTGCTGGTGAAAAACGCGCCATTGTCGATGGTGATGATGTGCGCGTTGCTACGATAATGAGCTGTACGCTGTCATGTGATCATCGCGTGGTCGACGGCGCAGTTGGTGCCGAATTATTAAATTCTTTCAAGAGATACATCGAAGATCCCGTGCGAATGTTGGTCTAGCTTGGCTGGCAGAATCTAACTCTGTTTCAAGTTTTTAGATCTCGGCCAAGCTTAATTGTTGCCCACTGAGCACATTTGAGCGTCTAATTGCGAATGATGGTGGGCGTGGGGGAGATATCCACGTGTAAGCGCGACCACTGACTTGTTAAGCGATGCGATGGCGGGCAAGCATCTAGCATTGTTTGTGAGATTCGGTGATGACAAGGGAGGCGCGGATGCGCTCCAATACTTTTTTGACGTTTTGTGCCGCTGCCACCTGCCTTGGCCTCGCTGGTTGCTCTGCCGATGGGTCTAACCTGTTGACGACTGCTTCTGTGACACCGGCTAAAAAGCAGGTTGTTGCTGCTGTAGATCCGGCTTGTCTGGCCTTGCAGAACCGCATTGATATTCTGCGCGAAGAAGGTACGATCGGCAGAGTTGAGAAAGCGGCTAGCGGTAAGACAAAGACCGTCGTTATTAAGCGCGAGGCGCTGAGTAAAGTTGCTGAATTTAATCAGGCCAATGCTGAGTTCAGACAGCGCTGCTCCAAGCTTCCGAAGCCGCAAACCGCTGCGGTTGCTGCACCTAAACCGTCTGCTCCGGCGACAACTGCTGCAGTGAAGCCAAAACCAGCTGTACCTCAGGCTGCTGTAACGGCTGTCCAAGCGCGTACCGCTGCAAGTCAGGCGGCTACGAAGACTAGGCAATAATCGCCATTGATTGCTATGAACGCCCAGGTGTCCGAGTGAATCTCGGGGCTAGGCGTTGCTTTTTTTGCATAATATCCATTGCTGATTCTCCACAGCTTTGAATATTCGGTTGCCATCTGAGCATCGCGACTTGCTTCGGCGCTGATACTATGGCGGACCAATGCCCAATTACAAGCAAACTCGGCCGGAGTAGCGTGAACATGGTTTTGCATAACTGTATTTATGTCGTAGCTGCTGCTTTTGCAGCAATATCCGTAGCAGGGTGCGCCGGTGGACCAGGCTCTGGTCCGGACGGGATTGGTTTGGCCAGCGGAGCTGGGTGCAAATCGCTGAAGAAAGAGATCCGGAAATATGAGGTCCGTGGCATCCAGTATAAAGCTGATGCTGCTAGCCGCGGTGCGAAGTTATCTTCAAAGCAAAAAGCAGATGTGCGCCGCTATAATAGCTTGCTGGACAGCTATCTTGGTGGGCAGTGCCACATTTAGTGAAGCTGATCGCTTCTGTGAGTTGAGCGCGTGATTTATTAACTTCGTTTGGTTTGGCATGTGGTTCCGTCGCTGTATTTCCGGGTTGCTAACCTTTCCATTTTCGTAGATTTTCGATTGGACATCGCAAGACCGTGTGGCCTATGGCTTGTCGAAACATGCAGAATGAGATGTTTCGAACATGCAGAATTATGATGTTCTTATCGTGGGTTCCGGTCCTGGTGGTTATGTCGCTGCTATTCGTGCAGCACAGTTGGGTCTGAGGACTGCCATTGTCGAGCGCGAACATCTCGGTGGTATCTGCTTGAATTGGGGATGCATCCCGACCAAAGCACTTCTGAGATCTGCTGAAATTGTCCACTACATGCAGAACGCCAAGGATTACGGTTTGATCATCGAAGGGCGCGCAAAGCCCGATGCAGCTGCGGTCGTGCAGCGTTCGCGTGGGGTGTCAAGTCGCCTGAATGGGGGCGTCGGTTATCTTCTCAAGAAAAACAAAGTTGATGTCATATGGGGCGAGGCAGTTGTCGAGAAGCCTGGTCAAGTGACTGTGCGACCAACTCAGAAGGCGGCGGTTGAACCGCAAAACCCGATTCCAAAAGGAGTGCTGGGCGCAGGGACTTATCAGGCAAAGAACATTGTGATTGCAACCGGCGCACGACCACGTGTGCTGCCAGGTATAGAACCCGATGGGCAGTTGATTTGGACCTACTTCGAGGCGATGAAGCCGAAGGAATTTCCAAAGTCCCTCGTCGTTATGGGCTCCGGTGCAATCGGGATTGAGTTTGCATCTTTTTATCAAGCCATGGGGGCGGAGGTAACGGTTGTTGAATTGCTGCCGCAGATCCTGCCAGTTGAAGATGCGGAGATAGCAAGTCTTGCACGCAAGCAGTTTGAAAAGCAAGGCATGCGGATTCTTACGGGTGCGAAGGTTACCCAGGTCGGCAAACATTCGAATGCTGTTACCTGCAGTATCGAGCTTGCTGATGGAAAGAAGGAAACCATTACAGCTGAACGGTTGATCTCAGCCGTTGGTGTTGTCAGCAACATCGAGGGTATTGGCCTCGAAGCGCTGGGTGTTCAAACTGAGCGCGGATGTGTTGTCGTTGATGGGGTCGGCCAGACGAATGTCCCNGGCATTTATGCCATCGGTGACGTGGCAGGGCCGCCAATGCTGGCCCATAAGGCTGAACATGAAGGTGTGATCTGCGTCGAAGCCATAGCTGGTCAGAAGCCGCATGCGATGGCTAGAGAACGCATCCCTGGGTGCACCTACTGTCACCCCCAGATCGCGTCGGTCGGTATGACGGAAGAGGCAGCGCAGAAGGCTGGTTATGAGATCAAGGTCGGTCGGTTTCCGTTTCAGGGCAACGGCAAGGCGATTGCCTTGGGCGAACCGGAAGGGCTCGTNAAGACGGTGTTCGACGCAAAGAGTGGNCAATTNCTAGGTGCTCATATGGTGGGCGCGGAAGTCACGGAACTTATCCAAGGCTACGTTGTGGCGATGCAACTTGAAACAACCGAAGAAGATCTCATGCAAACGGTATTTCCGCATCCGACGTTGTCAGAAATGNTGCATGAGAGCGTGCTCGATGCATATGGACGTGTGATCCATATGTAAGGACTAGTCGGTGATTCCCTTTGGANAGGTAATGGGGAAGATGGACAGAAAGGCTATGGTCATTATGGCCCTGACTGGGTTATTGGCGGGCTACCTTGCTTCTTTCCTGGTCGGACCGTCTTCCTGGGGCCTTCTTGGTTACATGGTGAGCGGCGTGCTGGGCGCGTTTGTGGGCGGTTTTGTNCTCAACTTTGCTGGTATCAACTTGGGANTCCGTAATCCGTTNCTGTCACAGGTTGNNGTTNCAACTATCGGTGCAATAATTGTTGTGATNGCTGCTCGAATCATNGCTTAAACCTATTCAAGCCAATACAACTAAAAGNAGTTCACGATGGAACAACTTGGACCTTACGGGNCATGGATNGTGATGGCCGTGAACGGGCTGATTGCTGGTTGGCTGGCAGGTCAGTTGCTTGGTGGNGGTGGNCTGATCCGCAATCTTATTGTCGGTATTATCGGTGCCTTTCTTGGCGGGGCGATGGTGCAGGCCGGATTGCTAAATCTACCTTTTGACTTTGGGCCGTGGGGTAATCAGATCGCAGTCTCGACGATCGGTGCCGTCCTGGTGATCGTTATTGCCCGGATAATCGGTCGTTAGCGCGCTCCACGCCTTCATCACAAAGCTGCCATGTGACTGGTTGCGTCATGGATTGAACAGAGGCGTATGCCCANATTAGGGNATATNCACNGGNNGGNTATGCAATGGTCANACTATTAGACAAGTCTGCGAGGCACCCGGAGAAGCAAGCACGGGCNGACACTCNCGTCATGCGTAAGCCTGAATGGATACGCGTTAAGGCGNCTGGGTCNGCAGAATATAGCAAGACGCGTGCTATTGTCCGCGAGAACAATCTTCACACAGTTTGCGAAGAGGCAGGTTGTCCGAACATTGGTGAGTGCTGGTCGAAACGCCATGCAACCATNATGATTATGGGCGATACATGCACCCGTGCGTGTGNGTTTTGTAATGTCAAAACGGGATTGCCGGGACCACTCGATGTCGATGAGCCGGAGAATGTCGCCAAGGCTGTTGCGACGCTNGGTTTACAACACGTCGTCATTACCTCTGTCGATCGCGATGACCTGAGCGATGGTGGTGCACAACACTTTGCTGANGTNATTAGTGCTATACGCCAAGCCGCCCCTGGCACAACTATCGAAATTCTGNCGCCGGATTTTCTGCGCAAAGATGGTGCGCTTGAGGTCGTTGTGGCGGCAAAGCCTGATGTCTTCAATCACAACATCGAAACAGTTCCGTCTAAGTATCTCTCCGTCCGTCCGGGCGCGCGATATTTTCATTCGCTCCGNCTGNTGCANCGNGTGAAAGAGATTGANCGGGAGATGTTNACGAAGTCTGGGCTCATGGTGGGACTGGGCGAAGAGCGTGANGAAGTGCTCCAGCTCATGGATGATTTGCGCAGCGCAGACGTCGATTTCCTTACAGTAGGTCAATACCTTCAGCCAACGCGCAAGCACGCGGCTGTTGAACGCTTCGTAACACCTGATGAGTTTAAGTCCTATGAGCGTATTGGCNTNGCNAAGGGGTTCCTGTTGGTGTCATCGTCGCCCCTCACACGTTCATCATATCACGCAGATGACGATTTCCGTCGCTTGCAAGCTGCGCGCATGACCAATCGATGATGATATGGCTTCGCAGCGAGAGAAATAGGATCAAGGACAAGCCCGTTACATGAATTCGTTTTCGACGCAGCGACAGGTTCAGTTTACTCCGCAGCAGATGTTCGATCTTGNTGCGGATGTCGAGAANTACCCTCAATTCGTNCCNCTTTGCGAAGCNTTGACGGTGCGGAAGCGCACGGTCGACGCTGTCGGNCGCGAAGTTCTCGTTGCTGATATGGAATGCGGATACAAAAGTATTCGNGAACGCTTTACCAGTCGCGTGACCCTTGACGCGAGCAAGCATCATATCTTGGTTGAGTACGTTGACGGGCCGTTCCGGCGGCTAGAGAATAATTGGCGGTTCGTGCCAAACCCCACAGGATGTGATGTCAATTTCCAGATAGCTTATGAGTTCAAATCTCGGATGTTGCAAATGCTTGTCGGTGGACTGTTTGACAAAGCGTTCCGGAAATTTGCTGAGGCGTTTGAGCAGCGGGCAATGAAAGTCTATGGCCGCCAGCCTAAGACCGAGGAGCTTGTCACTCCGTTGATGCCGTCAGCTGCGACGACAACAGGTCAATAGNCGCGCGAACGGTTTCCAATCGAACTTCACTGCGTCCGATGTCACCGAACCGGCATTCCTGATGTCGTGTTGGCATGCCCAGGTGTGCGGCTGCTATATGGACAAGTCCAACAGGTTTCCCTGGTGTTTCGCCGCCGGGACCGGCAATGCCAGTGACTGCAACAGATACTTTCGCGTTTGAGTTTTCAATGGCTCCTTCCGCCATTGCTATTGCCACCGGCTGACTAACTGCACCATGCGTATCGAGCATCTCCTGTGGCACCCCGAGGCATTGCATCTTTGCCTTGTTCGAATANGTCACGTATGCCCGTTCGACGACGGCTGAAGAGCCAGGTATCTCGGTGAGGAGGGCGGATATGAGCCCGCCTGTACAACTCTCTGCCGTCACCATCATGAGTGAGCGCGCTTCGAGTTCGCGTAGGAGTTTTTGCGCTGATCCACGTAATACACTGTCGAACATGATTTGCCTCACAATGAAAAAGGGCGCTGATTAAGCGCCCTTGCAACACTGATCCCTAGCCGGTTTGAGGTCAAGAGCCGCCCAGTTTCTCTACATTTTGCAGGAGTTTATCAAGTGTTGACTTGCTGTCCTCACCCATCAGGCTAAGTGCACGAGACTGTGCCTCGCTCCAAGTGGGGTAGGCTTCCTTGATAATCACCTGCCCTTTAGGAGTCANGTGCAGGCCGCGTCCACGCCGTCCTGCGGGCGGGTCCATTTCGATCAANCCCAGNGCAATTAGCCGTTTCAGGTTTCTTGACAGTGTCGACTTTTCGATGTCGAGCGTGTAGCCGATTTCAACGGCTGTGATGCCGTCTTGCTGGCCAAGTTGGGTCAAGAGAGTGAACTGNCTGCCCGTGATACCGAGTGGGCGCAAAGCATCATCGTANATGCGTGTCACGATCCGGCTGAGCTGGCGCACGCGCGTTGCTAAGCATCCATTTGATGTTGCTTCNGCGATTGTGGCAATATCCGGCACTTGCGCGATCTGACTCGGTGCGGGTGTCGGTGTCGGTGTCATCACATTCATCGGAATCCCCTTCGTCGCGATTGACGCGATACAACGATTCGATGNCCTACATTCATTGATTCTGTCGGTGGCGGCAAGCTTTGTGTTGCGTAGGCAATAAGATTTGAAGGATGTGACGTTGAAGAAGATTGCAGATGTTCGCACTTATGTTCTCGAAGCTCCATTGAGTGAGCCGTTCTGGTGGTCCTTCAATCGTGCTGATAGTCGTGTTGGTTGCCTTGTTGAGGTTATTTGCGAGGACGGAACGTCCGGTTGGGGGGAGTGCTTTGGTCCGGCAGTCCTCAACGNCANTGTGGTTGCTGCTTTTAAACCACTTCTCGTCGGCCAAGATGCGCTCGCTACAGAGCTGCATTGGCAGACACTCTACAACCAGTTCCGAGACCAAGGTCAGAAAGGTCTGATGATCACAGCGCTGAGTGGTGTNGATATTGCGTTGTGGGATATTAAAGGAAAGCATTTTGAGGCGCCTGTAAATCAATTGCTCGGTGGGCCCTTGCGGACATCGGTGAAGGCTTATGCGACGGGCACCTACCGGCGTGGTGATGGCGACCCGCTCGATTACATCGTCGATGAGGTTGTCGGTTATGTGCAAGAGGGTTTCGGCGCCGTAAAGCTGAAGATCGGTTTCGGGGTTGAGGAAGACGCACAGCTCATCGAAGCAGTGCGAGAGGCGATCGGACCGGATGTTGGATTGATGCTTGACGCCAATCATGGATTCGACGTCATTGAAGCTGTCNAGCTCGGCAATCGCGTGGCTCATTTGGACATCGGGTGGTTTGAAGAGCCCGTTGTACCTGACGACTTGGACAGTTATCGCGAAGTGCGAGACCGACAACCCATTCCAGTCGCGGGCGGTGAATGTGAGTTCACCCGTTGGGGCTTTCGGGAAGTGCTGAACCGAAGAGCGATTGATATCCTGCAGCCNGACACCTGCGCCGCCGGTGGGATCTCTGAATGCAAGAAAATTGCAGATATGGCGACAGCATTCGGTGTTCGTTACGTGCCGCATGTCTGGGGAACGTGCATCGGGCTGTCAGCCGCGCTTAATCTATTGGCGGTTCTTCCTCATACGCCTCCGCGCTATTCAGCAGTTGAGCCTATGCTGGAATTTGACCGATCGGAGCACCCCTTTCGGCAAGCCGTAATCACAGGAACAATTGAGCATCAAGATGGGTTTGTTCGTGTGCCGGATGGGCCAGGCCTGGGGATTGAAATTGATCGCGATGCTGTTGCTCAATTCACGAGAGTGACAGAACAGATCTAGTTTGGTTCCATAAGAACGGTAGCCGTCGCCATGGCGGCTATGCCTTCTTTGCGGCCAGTAAAGCCAAGGCGCTCACTCGTTGTTGCTTTGACGCCAACCTTTGATATGGCGATACCCATTATCTCGGCTAATCGTGCGCGCATCGCATCGCGATGTGGTCCGACTTTGGGTGTTTCGCAAATTATCGTTACGTCGACATTGCTTAGCCGACCGTTGACATCAGCTACGCGCTTGACGGCATCCTTCAGGAAAATGTCAGAGGCTGCACCGCGCCATTGCTCGTCAGTTGGTGGAAAGTGGTGCCCGATGTCACCATCTCCGATAGCNCCGAGGATCGCATCTGTGAGGGCNTGCATCGCGACATCGGCATCAGAATGTCCATCGAGGCGGTGTGAATGCGGGATGTCTATGCCACAGAGCGTGACATGGCTNCCTTNTGCGAATCTGTGGACGTCGTAACCCTGTCCCACGCGNGGCTCTAGTGCTTGTGTTGCGAGTAGCTGCCGAGCCAATGCCAAGTCTCCAGGNGTTGTGATCTTGAAGTTTCTGGGATCGCCTTCAATNAGTGCGACGTCGATGTTAGCTGCTTCTGCGATGGAAGCATCATCCGTGAATGTCTCGCTGGTGGTTTGTTCTGCCTTTTCATGCGCAGCGAGAATGGCGTTGTAATGAAATGCCTGAGGGGTCAATGCACGCCATATCTGCGAACGGTCGATAGTTTGANTGATGGTGGCAGGCGAGGTTTCGTGCTGGCGTTTCAGTGTGTCAGAGATCGGAAGGGCGGATATTGCGCCAGGGTGTTTCTGCAGCGCCCGCAAGAGATCGGTCAGTGTTTTCTGGCTGAGAAAGGGTCTCGCTGCATCATGAATGAAGACGGTCTCAGGACTGTGATCTGCAAGCGAGCGAAGACCATTAAGAACCGAGTCTTGTCGTGTTGCGCCGCCCAAAACGGGAGGGAGTATCCTCTCATCTGTCTGGATACTCGAATGGTAAAGCTTGAGATCGTCGGGGTGAATGACGACCTGGATTGACTTGAAACCAGGGTGTTTCAGGAATTGGTCAATGCAATGGGCGAGCACCGTCTTACGGCCCAAGTACTCATATTGCTTTGGGCCAGCGGTTGCAGCCGTCGCCCTCAGGCCGCGCCCGGCGGCAACAATGACAGCCACGTTGTTTACCAATTTTCCCACCATAATTCGATGCTTAACGGTTGGTCCTGGTTATTGCCTACTTGTCGTATGCACTGCAATACATTATGTGTGACCAAGAATTGAGCGCTCTTAAAGTCTGCCTTAAGATTAGGCATTAGTGGTGCCAGAGAAGACCAAGATCGAAATTGGAGACATTGAAGTCCGCTGTCCGGTGCTTTTAGCGCCGTTGTCCGGCGTGTCTGATCTACCGTTTCGTCGTCTCGCACATCAATTGGGTGCGCAGTTTGTCGTGTCAGAGATGGTGGCTTGCGGCGAGTTCATCAAAGGCCGACCAGATGTGCAGCAGCGGGCGCTGGGCCGTGACCTCGCTCCGTTTGTTATACAACTTGTTGGGCATGACTCCTATTGGATGGCCGAAGCCGCTCGTCGTTGCGCGGATCTTGGCGCCAATATCATTGATATCAATATGGGGTGCCCAGCGCGGGAGGTGACGGGAAAGCAGTCCGGTAGCGCGCTAATGCGCGAGATCCCACTTGCTACTCAAATCATCGAGTCGGTGGTCGGGGCAGTTTCGCTTCCAGTGACGCTTAAGATGCGGCTCGGTTGGGATCGTGGCAGCCAAAATGCACCAGAGTTGGCGGTGATCGCACAGAATAGCGGTGTGGAAATGCTCACTGTGCATGGCAGGGCTCGCTGCGACTTCTTCAAAGGTTCGGCCGATTGGAGTGCTGTGAGAGCAGTCACGGATGTCGTTACCCTGCCTGTTATTGTAAATGGTGACNTCGCNACATTTGATGATCTCTCANTTTCGTTAGCGCAGTCAGGTGCGCAGGGAGTCATGNTTGGNCGAGGCGCNTATGGNGCGCCTTGGCAGCCANCACGCCTCAGNGAACATTGGGCCAAAGGTAGCAGATCCTGGNAGACCTTCGGTNGCGGAGATCGGNCGGATTGCCNTGGNGCACGTNCAGGCCATGNTNAGNCATTATGGCGTNTTTCTTGGTCTCAGGAACTCGCGCAAGCATATTGCCTGGTACNTGGANCAGGGTTTGTTGTCAGTTGATGATACCAAGGCGTGGCGNAGACGTCTTTGTACCTCGGAAGAGCCGCANGATGTGCTTTCAGGATTGTCTGAGTTCTTCTCAGTCTGTCAGGAAAAGTCGGAGGTGGGCGTATGACGTCTCCGACGAAGCTACCAGGGAACCGTGATCGCGCGGTGTTTGCGGTAGATCACAGCCAGATACTGGAATGCCTTCCGCATCCAATCGTCCTTGTCGATGGAGACGATCGGGTTGTTTTTGCTAACCCTCCGGCGGAGTTGTTCTTCGCTGTTGGGCAGGCCGTTCTGAAACGTNGAACGCTTGCTGAAGCGGTGACATTTGGCTGTCCTCTCATTGCCCTGGTAGAGCAAGTTCGTCGAACAGGCTCGACTGTGAATGAGTACGGCGTCGAAGTGACAGTGCCGCGCAGCGGTTCAACCCATCTTGTCGATGTTTATGGTGGGCCGTTTCTGCAGTTTCCTGGCTGGATACTTTTGATGCTACAGCAGCGCAGTATGGCCCAGATGATCGAGCGACAGCTGACGCACCGTTCAACCGCGCGATCAGTGTCAGGTATGGCCGGGGTGTTGGCTCACGAGATCAAAAATCCATTGTCCGGTATTCGCGGTGCTGCGCAGCTGCTTGAACCGCAACTCAGTGACGATGATAGGGGCTTAGCACAGCTNATTTGTACCGAGACTGATCGTATTCGGAACTTGTTGGATCGCATGGAGGTGTTTGGTGATGAGCGCCCAATCGCCCGCGAGCCCGTGAANATNCACACTGTTCTAGATCACGTGCAGCAAGTTGCGGCAGCTGGTTTTGCGCGTGATATTNAGTTTCAGTCTGAATACGATCCTTCATTGCCGCCGGTGCCTGGTGTGCGTGATCAGTTAATCCAGGCCTTTCTTAATCTCGTAAAGAATGCCGCAGAAGCCATCAGCGAAGAAAAGGATGGTGGTGGNCGGATCACCTTGTTGACGGCCTTCCGTCCGGGTGTCCGCCTTTCACTGCCTGGTAGTGATGCGCGTGTGAGTTTGCCGTTGATGATTGAGGTTCGGGACAACGGTCCTGGGGTGCCTGAGAACCTGAGATTGCATCTNTTTGATCCTTTTGTTTCGTCAAAGCACTCCGGGTCAGGGCTTGGGTTGGCGCTAGTTGCCAAAATCATTGGTGACCATGGCGGCACGATTGAGTTCGAGAGTTTGCAAGGGCAGACGATCTTNCGGGTTCTGCTCCCTCTTCATGAACATCAAAGTGAAAAACAAAGTTGAAGGTGACGGGCTATGGCTAAAGGTACGGTTCTTGTCGCTGACGATGACAACGCGATCCGCACAGTTCTGAACCAGGCTTTGGCGCGGGCCGGTTATGTTCCGCGGACCACGAGTAATGCTGCAACGCTTTGGCGCTGGGTTCAGCAAGGCGAGGGTGATGTTGTCGTCACTGATGTGGTCATGCCAGATGAGAATGCTTTTGAGCTGCTGCCTCGTATCTCAAGGGTAAGGCCGGATTTACCCGTCATTGTGATGAGCGCCCAGAACACGCTTATGACTGCACTTCGGGCTGCGGAACGAGGAGCGTTCGAGTATCTCCCAAAACCGTTTGACCTGAATGAATTGGTCTCGGTTGTCGGGCGGGCGATCGAAGCTCCAAAGCGNGCGCAAAACGANCAACGGACGCAAAACGATGGTGAAGACCTTCCGTTGATTGGCCGTTCAGNAGCGATGCAGGAGATTTACAGGGTTATTGCCCGCCTGATCCAGACGGATCTGACGGTCATGATCAATGGCGAATCGGGAACCGGCAAAGAGTTGGTCGCACGGGTCCTTCACGATCATGGCAAGCGGCGCTCTGGTCCCTTTGTTGCGGTCAACATGGCGGCTATTCCGCGGGAGCTCATCGAAAGTGAACTGTTTGGTCATGAGAAGGGTTCGTTTACTGGAGCACAGGCGCGGTTCGCGGGCCGTTTCGAGCAGGCCGAGGGTGGTACGCTNTTTCTCGATGAGATCGGGGATATGCCTATGGAGGCTCAGACGCGGTTGCTTCGCGTTCTCCAGGAAGGNGAGTACACAACCGTTGGAGGGCGGACGCCGATCAAAACCAATGTCCGGATCGTTGCGGCCACACATCGTGAGTTGAAGAGCCAGATCCAGCAAGGNTTGTTCAGAGAAGATCTTTACTACCGTCTCAACGTCGTTCCTCTGCGATTGCCGCCGCTGCGAGAGCGGGTTGATGATATTGGCGATCTNGTCAGGCATTTTCTAAAGGGTGTTGCAAGTGAGGGCCTCGGTGAACGTTCGTTCGACTCGGCTGCNATTGAGCGTCTCAAGATGCATCAGTGGCCAGGGAATGTTCGGGAGCTTGAGAACCTCGTGCGCCGGGTCGCGGCGATCTATGGCGAGGAGCACATCACCAAAGACATCGTGGAGACTGTTTTGACTAAGACGGATGAGCAGCTGAGTTCCGCTGTTCAGCCTGATGATGCCCAGNGTCTTGGCGAAATGGTCGAAAATTATATGGCTCGGTATTTCGCTGAGTTTGGTGATGAGCTGCCACCGCCAGGTCTTTATGACCGAGTTGTTCGGGAAGTCGAAGTGCCACTCATCTCGGCGGCTTTGGCGGCAACGCGTGGCAACCAGATTAAGGCTGCCGAGTTGCTCGGTTTGAACCGAAATACCTTGCGAAGTCGCATTCGTTCGCTACAAATNCAGGTGGTGAAGAGCCCAGCGCTTTGACATCTGGGTTGTTGTGATGCGGCCTCTNNGCAACGTTTGTGGCGCCGTTTTGCTGCCTTATCAACGTGATTTTCCCANCTTNAAGATGCTCAGCCAACACATGCAGTCGCAGAATTATCACAATTAGATGTGTGAAGCGGCTCTTTGCGTCACTATTCTGCCTCACTGTGACCCTTAAACGACGTGTGGGCGGAAGGGCAGATGACAGCTGATCAATTAATTCGCATAGCCGGTCGGTGGTACACCCGTGCATTGCTGTTGCTAATGCATGCTGGACGACGTGTTCGGCCCTTGCTCGATAGGTTTCAGGGCTGGATGGTCCATAAGCTCGGACTTCGACGAAGTTCGGTGATTTCACCTAGCGGTAGTGGCAGCGAGTTTGATGATGCAAGATTGCCGTTTGCGGATTCAGGGTCACCGCAATTTCGTATTGGCCTAACNGTTGTATCACTTGCTGTTATCTCTGGGCTTGCCACCTATTTCATATTGACTGGGCTCACTCCAATTGTCCCGCGCAGTTGGGTNGTGCTCACAGTCTTGTTCTTCAATGTCGCAATGATCATTGCAATGATTGTTGTGATTTCNTGGCCTATTAGTGGTCTTTGGCGAGCGTGGCGCGACGAGGTGCCTGGAGCCAGACTGCATGTGCGGATTGTTGGTCTCTTCAGTGTCATTGCTGCTCTNCCGGCGATCCTCCTTGCCATTGCTGCNACTACAACTTTTTCGCGATCGCTGGATGGCTGGTTCTCAGTCCGCACCCGTGTGATTGTCGAAAACTCGCTGGATATTGCGAACGCTTATTTGGTCGAGCACGGTCAGGTGATCCGAACTGACGTGATCAATATGGCTAAGGATCTCGATGACGCTGCAACCAAGGCGACNAGAGACGAGGAATTCTTAAAACGCCTAGTGTTTTCTCAGGCGGGACTGCGCGATCTGCCAGTAGCCTATGTGATCAACAAGCAGGGCTTGGCGCGTGTNACAGCCATCGAAAATAAAAAGATTCCGTATCGTGCTCCGCCACAAAACGTTATTGCCCTTGCTGAGAAGGGGCAGGTGCCNCTGTTGATGCCGCAGAACGCCAACCGTGTTGCCGCNATCGTCAAGCTTCAGAATTACCCNNATTCGTATCTGTTTGTTGCTCGTGGTGTTAGTCCGCAAGTGATGCGCCACTTGCGGCGGACGCGGGCTACGGTGAACGAATATCAACAGTTGCGCCGTAGGCGTGGTGGATTACATGCAGCGCATGCGCTGATGTATTTCATGATCTCTTTTACGGCGCTGCTGGCTGCTATCTGGGCAGGCCTCTGGTTTGCCGGGCGTTTCGTGGCTCCCATACGTCGATTGATCGGCGCGGCACGCGAAGTCTCGACCGGCAACCTCCATGTCAACTTGCCGATCCGGCGTGGTGAAGGTGACTTGCGACGCCTGTCGCAGACTTTCAATACGATGACGCAGGAGCTCAAAACCCAGCGCGATGCGCTCGTTACGGCAAACGAGCAATTGACAGATCGGCGCCTCTTCATGGAAGCGGTGCTCTCCGGAGTTTCTGCCGGCGTGATAGGATTGGATGCCAAGGGTGTTGTCACGTTGGCCAACAGGTCCGCCGAACAGCTTTTGCAGGTGCCAGGAGACGGTTTGATGGGGCAGCGCCTCGTCGAGACCGTTNCAGAGTTGGCNGAGGCGGTGGTNGAGCTAGAAGCGTCCGGGCAGAAGTCCCGATCGCAGTACAACGTCACGCGTTTGGTCAACGAGGAAGAACGCACATTCGCTGTTCGCCTCACGCAGGAAGACAGCTCAGAAGAAGGTGGGGCCGTCGTGACATTCGACGATATTACCGAACTCGTGAGCGCACAGCGTACATCCGCCTGGGCGGATGTTGCTCGACGCATCGCGCATGAGATCAAGAACCCTTTGACGCCAATACAACTATCAGCGGAGCGAATTCGCCGGAAATATGGGAAGGTCATTGTCGAAGATAAGGAGGTCTTCGAGAAATGTACCGAGACGATCATTCGTCAGGTTGGTGACGTGTCGCGCATGGTTGATGAGTTCTCATCGTTTGCCCGCATGCCCAAGGCGCAAATGGAAGTTCAAGATCTTCGCGATGCGATCAAAGATGCTGTTGTCATGTTCCAGATGAGTTCTGAGGGTGTGAAGTTCGACATGAGGCTGCCCGAAGAGCCCGTTGTGACGTCTATTGATAGGCGTTTGATCTCTCAAGCAATGACGAACCTGGTGAAAAACGCCGCTGAGTCGGTAGCGGGNTATGTTGAGGCGGGTCCGTCTGAAGCCGATTTTCAGGGTCGTGTCAGCATCACANTGGCCGTCAAGGATGNCGTCGCCGTTACGGAAGTTCGCGACAACGGGACAGGTTTATCGAAACAACACCGATCGAGATTGCTTGAGCCTTATGTGACTACGAAAGCNAAGGGGACCGGNCTTGGTTTGGCAATTGTCCAGAAGGTTATCGAGCAGCACGGNGGCTCTCTGACACTGCAGGATGTGACNGATNTTTCTGATGACCCTCATGGTGCCCTGGTGCGTGTCACGATNCCGCTTCATGACGAAGAGAGCGCGGNAAATGAAGGACGAGTTTTAGAGACCAACGACTACTAGTACTGGCAATTCGAAAGGGGACTGCTCCATGGCGTCTGACATCCTGGTGGTTGATGACGAGGCTGATATCCGAGATCTCATTTCGGGCATCCTGGAAGATGAGGGACATACGTGTCGGCTGGCGCGTGACAGTGATGAAGCGCTGCTGGCTATTGAAGCGCGCAAGCCGCATCTTGTCGTCCTGGATATCTGGCTGCAAGGGAGCCGATTGGACGGGCTTGAAGTGCTGTCCATCATCAGGAAGGTTCANCCCGATCTTCCAGTGGTGATCATTTCAGGGCACGGCAATATTGAAACAGCTGTCACTGCGATAAAGCGTGGCGCGTACGACTATATTGAGAAGCCGTTTAAAGCAGACCGCTTGTTATTGGTCACGATGCGCGCCTTGGAAAACTCGCAGCTGCGCCGTGAGGTACGGCAGCTCAAAGAGCGCTCGCCGCAGAGCAGTGAATTGATTGGCAAGTCTGGTGCCATCAATCAATTGCGAAGCCAGATTGAAAAGGTTGCGCCGACGAATAGTCGGATCCTCATTCGCGGTGGATCTGGTGCAGGCAAGGAGCTGGTTGCTCGCTTTCTGCATGAGAATTCCGCTCGTTCTGATGGGCCGTTTGTCGTGCTTAACGCTGCTGCAATGGCGCCCGATCGCGTTGAGGAAGAGCTCTTTGGTATAGAGGCGACAAGTGGTGGTGCGCGCAAGGTTGGGGCGTTGGAAGAAGCCCATGGTGGCACGCTCTACATTGATGAAGTAGCCGATATGCCGCTTGAGACCCAGGGCAAGATCCTTAGAGTGCTCGTCGAACAGAAGTTTCTACGGATCGGCGGCACGCAAAAAGTAGCTGTTGATGTGCGCATCATTTCTTCGACCGCGCGCGATCTGGAACGCGAAATGGGTGAAGGGACTTTCCGAGAGGATCTCTATCATCGCCTNAACGTTGTGCCGTTACGCGTCCCATCCCTGGCGGAGCGGCGNGAAGACATTCCATCGCTCGTCGATCATTTTGTCCGGCAGGTATCAGAGTCTTCAGGCTTGTCGGCGCGTAAGATCGGTGAAGATGCGATTGCTGTGCTGCAGGCTCATGATTGGCCNGGCAATGTGCGCGAACTCAGGAATAATATTGAACGNCTCATGATCATGGCTGACGGATCGGCNGATACAACTATTTCGGCTGAGATGCTGCCGGATGAGATCGGTTCTNGCGTACCGTTGCCCGTGAATAGTGGAGCGGAACAGCTGATGTCNTTGCCGTTGCGCGAGGCGCGGGAGATCTTCGAACGCGAGTATCTTTTATCGCAGATCAACCGTTTTGGNGGGAATATCTCGCGNACAGCCGAGTTTGTCGGTATGGAGCGCTCTGCCCTTCATCGTAAGCTGCGCGCGCTAGGGGTTAGCTCGGAGCAGCGTACGGGTGCTCAAGCGCCTGCTTGAGCGGGCTGACTGAGCAATTGCCCGCGCACATTTTTGCTGGCTCGACTGGGTGTTGTGCAGACCGGGCGTAAATGGCGTTTTGGGATCGATATAGGAGCCGGTGAACATGCGGGTAATCGTTTGCGGCGCNGGCCAGGTTGGCCTCGGCATCTCAGAACGGCTGGCAGCTGAGGGCAATGACGTGTCAATTATCGACTCGTCTCCAGAGCTNGTGCAGCGCGCGAACGATGTACTGGAGGTTCGGGCCGTTTGCGGAAACGGTGCCCATCCCGATGTTCTGGCGCAGGCGGGTGCGCGCGATGCGGACATGTTGATAGCCGTCACCTTTCACGATGAAGTCAACATGGTCTCATGTCAGGTCGCTTCTACACTGTTTGATATTCCGACGAAGATCGCGCGTGTGCGCGCGCAGACATACTTGGATAAAGACTGGTCAAAGCTCTTCAGCAGTGATGGTCTGCCGATTGATTACATTATTTCGCCCGAACTTGAGGTAGGCAATGTCGTCTTGCGNAGGCTTGAGCTTCCTGGTGCGTTTGAGACGGCCAGTTTTGCNGATGGGCAGGTGCTCACGATTGGTGTGAATTGCGGCCCTGACTGTCCGATCGTTGATACGCCATTGCGGCAGCTGAGGGAGTTGTTTCCAGATTTGCCCGCGACGATAGTAGGTGTTNTTCGTCAGGGCGAACTGTTCTTGCCGACATCTCAGGATCAGCTGCGGGTCGGTGATGACGCCTATCTCATTTTACCGTCTGATCAGGTTGCGCGGACGCTGAAGATTTTCGGTCATGAAGAGGTCCAGGCGCGGAGGATTGTAATCGCGGGTGGTGGTAACATTGGCCTCTATGTGGCGCGTGCCATTGAGGATAGAGAAGCGAATGTTCGCGTTAAGGTCATTGAAAACCGGCGCGAGCGTGCAATCGCGATCTCCGAAACGTTAAACCGAACTGTAATCTTGCACGGTTCAGCTTTGTCAGAAGATCTGTTGCGCGAGGCGGACGTGCCTTCCGCCGAGACCATGGTAGCGCTGACCAATGATGACCAGGCAAATATTCTTACATCTGTTCTAGCTAAGCACATTGGTTGCCGGAGGAGCCTTTGCTTGGTGAATAGCGCAGGATACAGCACGATGGTCCGGTCATTNGGGATTGATGCTCAAATCAATCCCAGGGCCGTCACGGTTTCAAGAATACTTCAATACGTGCGCCGCGGTCGTATTCGGGCTGTACACGAGGTACACAACAGCGCTGCCGAGGTGATCGAGGCTGAAGCTTTGGCGACCACGCCGATTGTTGGCCGGCCGATTAAGGAGCTGGGNATTTCCGATGGGATTCGAATTGGCGCGATTCTGCGTGCCGGTCGTGTTATCGTCCCCGACGGATCTACAGAACTGATGCCGAGAGACAGAGCCGTTGTGTTTGTGAAGGCTGACCACATTCGCGAGGTCGAGCAGGCCTTCAGGGTCACGCCGGACTATTTCTAGGTNAACAGCAATTACAGGCTGGGAAATGGCACGAAGCGTTTATATCAATGGATCNTATCGGCCATATGCCGACGCNGTTGTCCATGCAGAGGATCGTGGGTTTCAATTTGGCGATGCGGTTTATGAAGTCATTGAGGTCAAGAATGGCCGACTAGTTGACTTGGACCNCCACCTGACGCGTCTTGATAGGTCCTTAAGTGAGCTTTCCATCGATCCTCCNATGACGCGTGGNGCATGGAATGCGGTCGTGCGCGAGACCTTGCGACGNAATCGTGTCAAGGAAGGTTCCGTCTATCTCCAGGTGTCGCGTGGTGCTGGTCCGCGNAATTTCATGTTTGATGGGGTGCGAACCGCTCCNACCGTGGTTTGCCTGGCGCGTCCAGGAAATTTGGCTAAGCAACAGGCAGNTGCAATGANAGGTGTGGCAGTTATGACGTGTGACGATCCGCGTTGGGCCAGATGCGATATCAAGACCGTCATGTTGCTACCGGCCAGTCTGGCGAAAGAACAAGCCAAGGCAAAGGGCGCGCAGGANGCCTGGTTCGTCGATAGCTCGGGATACGTGCTTGAGGGCGGCTCGAGCAATGCTTGGATCATTAATCAGGCAAATGAAGTCGTGACGCGCCCAGCTGATAGAGCTATTCTTAGCGGGGTAACGCGAATGACCTTGATTGACACGCTGAAAGTGGCCGGGTTGCATTTTGTGGAGCGGGCATTCACGTTGGAGGAGGCGCTGTCTGCCAAGGAAGCGTTTCTGACGTCGGCGACTAATATGGTGATGCCGATCGTCAGAATTGATGATCATGCCGTTGGCGATGGCACTCCCGGACCTGTTGTAGCGGAGTTGCGGAACTTGTTTCATACNGTGGCAAGTTCGGAACCNGTAGCATAGGTTNCAACTACTGCTGCTGAGTGATCGAATGAGCTGTCATCCAGTGGTGGCAGAAGGACGTTACAATAAAACATCGTCAGTTGAGGACACTGGCGATTATAAGAAGCGAAGAACGGATAAGAATAATGGCAGAACGCGCCCAAAGTCTTCAGGACAGTTTTCTCAACCATGTTCGGAAACAGAAAACCCCTCTGACGATATTCCTGATCAATGGTGTGAAATTGCAGGGGATCGTCACATGGTTCGACAATTTTTGTGTCTTGCTNCGCCGTGATGGTCATTCGCAACTCGTTTATAAACACGCNATATCGACGATTATGCCCGGTCAGCCAGTAAACTTGATGGATGGCGAGACCCAGGAATAAGCCNGGTCGAAGGATCAACCAAGATCGACGATAGAACTTACGCTGATGAGACCACTAACGATCATGTCGATTTTGGCGCGCATGACNAGCACGATCGGCGTGCCCGCTTGGTGCGTGCTATGGTGGTTTTGCCGCTGCTGCAGGANGCNAAGCNGAGAGGATTTGAGCGCTCCGAGGATCGGCTNGAAGAAGCTGTTGGCTTAGCGCAAGCTATAGAGCTAGATGTTGTTTTCCACGACATGGTCATGGTCTCATCAGTGCGTCCATCGACCTTGTTTGGCTCTGGTAAGCTGGATGAATTTGCAGCGCTCATTGATGAGNTGTCAGTTGATCTGTTGATTGTCGATCATAACCTTACGCCAATTCAGCAACGCAACCTCGAACGGGCCCTCAAGACCAAGGTTCTTGATCGTACTGGATTGATCCTTGAGATTTTTGGCCGGCGCGCCCGAACAAGAGAGGGGCGTCTGCAGGTAGAGCTTGCGCACCTGACTTTCCAACGTAGTCGACTTGTGCGGAGTTGGACGCACCTTGAGCGTCAGCGCGGTGGTGTCGGGTTCCTTGGTGGTCCGGGTGAGTCTCAGATCGAGACGGACAGAAGATTGCTGCAGGACCGCATTACAAAGATCCGCAAGGAACTGTCCAAGGTGGTGCGTACGAGGGAGTTGCACCGTAAGGGGCGTAAGGAAATACCTTACCCGGTGGTTGCGATTGTCGGTTATACCAATGCTGGCAAATCGACGCTTTTCAATCGTCTGACATCTGCTGGGGTCTTGGCCCAAGATCAAGTGTTCGCAACGCTGGATCCGACGATGAGAGAGCTGGTGTTAGAGAGCAGCAAGCGTGTCATCCTTTCCGANACGGTTGGATTTATTTCAGACCTTCCGACAATGTTGGTGGCAGCTTTCCGCGCTACTCTTGAAGAGGTCGTTGAAGCTGACCTTGTGCTTCACGTGCGTGACATTTCTCATCCGGAAACTGACGCTCAGCGCGATGATGTCGAAACAATTCTGAAAGAGCTGGCGTTGCCTGTTGACGGGCCTGACTGCAATATCATTGAGGTCTGGAACAAGGTTGATCTGCTTGACGACGAAGCACTTGAANTGTTANCNCTGGAGACCAAGCGCAGTGCGCATGCGCCGGTCATTATATCCGCTCTCACCGGTGCTGGTTGCCATNAGCTATGTTCCGCGATTGATGCTTGGTTTAGCCGGGACGACATCGAAGCTAGGGTTCAAGTCCCAGTGACGCACGGGCGTGAGATTAACTGGCTACATGAGAATACCCAAGTTGTTGAGAGAACTGCCACGGAGACGGGTGATCTCGACTTTACGGTTCGACTGTCACTGGCTGATCTTGGACGTCTGAACACGCGTTTGAAGGATGCTGGTTTGACCGCCGCAGTGCAACAGCGCAGCTAAGCCATGCGATTGCTAGTCATAATCCGAACANGCATGCAGCACCTGAGACGACCGGGAGCTGGTCTATCAGCTCTCCGACGTCTCTTCCAACTTTGCCTTATCCCAAAGCNTATCGAGCAGTTCAAGTGGTGCCTTGTCCGNAATTGATCTGCCGGGCTGCTGATCCGTGAGAAGCGCCTCCATGCGCTGAAAGCGCTTGGTGAATTTGGCATTTGCTGCTCGCAAACTGGCTTCAGGATCAAGATNCAAGTGTCTCGCGATATTNGCTACCACAAATAGAAGATCCCCAAACTCTTCNTTGATCTCGTTCTGCCCTNGGTTCGCAATTGCCGATTTGAGTTCTGACAGTTCTTCATNCAGCTTGTCGAAAACNGGGGCTAGTNAAGGCCAATCGAANCCAATGCGCGCTGCCTTGGATTGAAGCTTTTGGGCTCGCGTCAATGCGGGCATTGTGGGAGGTACGCCGTNGATGGCACTGCTGCTTGTCGACGTGGTGACGGGTAGTCCTGCGAGGGGACGTTGCTCTTCTTTTTTGCGTTTCTCTTCAGCCTTTAGGCGTTCCCAAAACCCTGGTTCAGCGCCTGTAGCGCGTTCTTCTTCGGTGCCGAAGACGTGTGGATGTCGATTGATCATCTTTTCGGTGACAGCGTCTGCGACATCGTCAAAGTCGAATTTTTGCTGCTCTTCCGCAATCCGGGAATGATACACGACCTGCAGTAAGAGATCGCCAAGTTCTTCCTTGAGATCAGGTATGTTCCCGCGCTCTATGGCGTCTGCAACTTCATATGCTTCTTCGATGGTGTAGGGAGCTATGCTTTCAAAGGTCTGCTCAATATCCCATGGACAACCGGTATTTGGATGTCGAAGGGCTGCCATCACTTCGAGGAGCTTGTCTATGGCAGGAGTGTTGGCTTGCTTGCTCATGGGACACCTTTGGAACGAGTAGTCGACTTGATCGTGGGCCGACCTCTCAGATATGTCGTCTTTAGTTTCTAATGTTCCTTCGCGTGATTGTCGCGGGAACAGATGTCAGATGGAGTGGTGTGTGTATTTTTTGTGGAGTCTGTTGCTGCTCTTGTTGGAGGTGGTCGGAGCTCTTGCAGTTGGTTATCTGGCATATATTGCTCCTCTTGTCTTTGTTGGCCTGACATCTGCCCTTGTTCTCGTGATGGGCTTCACGCTTGAATGGCAAAGACTGCAGCATGAGTTTCCATATTTTTTTGCGGGAGCGCTCAGTTGGCGCAAGCGCTTAATGATTGTTCTAAGTGCGATGTTTGAGACCGTCGGCAAGGCATTGATGGCAGGCTTTGCAGCCCTGTTAGCTTTTGGCGGTACAGATCCGGATCGCGCGATCGTATTCGCAGTCTTACTTGTCGTTTGCGTGTTTGCCGGAACTGGATTGCTCCGTCGTGCTTATTGGAGCTTTGGCGCAAGACCGTTGCGCTGGGGCTATTTCCGTCTTGTTGTGCCACTCGGAATACTGTTCTCAGCTCTTGTCCAAGTGGCGCTGGTGGGTGGCTATCTTGAGACGTCGTTGTTCCAGGAGATGGCGCTGTCTTTTGTGTTCGAGCTGCCCGTTCGCGCGAATTACGAACAAGTCATGGAATTGATCTTCCAAGTGAGGCAACTGGTGGACGGTTTGCTAACCAGCCTCATCGTTCAGCTTATTGGCTCGGAGTGGTTGGTGCCTGCGAGTATCCTTATCAGCCTCAACGTGCTGAGTGGTTTTTTCGTTGCAATCTATGCCGTAATCGTTGGTGAGGTGTTGTTGCGAATAGAGAGTAAAGTCGTTGAGAAAGGAGCGTGAGTTGGCGCTCATATACGTGAGGGCCAACTTTCTTATTTTCAGGCTTTTCAGGCTTTCGATCCGCTGATGCAATACACGGCCATCGATGCTCAGATCAATTCGCATAATAAATATTATGGAACTTTTTGGGCGGCCAACTTGAATTCTTGAAATTTATCTTTGATTTTTATTCAGAGAGTTATTGTCTATTTCTCATATTTTGTAGCAACTAGATGATCAAGCAGCCGAACGCCCCAGCCTGATCCCCAAGACTGATTGATGTCGTTCTTTTCTGACGCCATGGCTGTGCCGGCGACATCGAGGTGAACCCACGGCATACCATCTTCGACAAACCGCTGCAGAAACTGTGCGGCTGTTATGGAGCCTGCCAATCTGCCTCCCACATTCTTCATGTCTGCGTTGGGTGTATCTATCATCTTGTCGTAGGCTTTGCTGAGTGGCATGCGCCAGACTTTCTCACCCGTCGTCAGTCCACACTCTGCGAGTTCGTTCGACAGTTTGTCATCGTTAGAAAATAGTCCGGCATGTTCTTTGCCGAGTGCAATCAGGATCGCACCAGTCAGCGTTGCAAGATTGATCATGAAGCGCGGATTGAATTGTTCCTGTGCGTAGGTCAACAGATCAGCGAGGACCAGGCGACCCTCGGCATCGGTGTTGATCACTTCGATCGTTTGACCGGAAAGCGATGAGATGATGTCTCCAGGACGCTGCGCGTTGCCCGACACCATGTTCTCGACCAAGCCGACGATACCAACGGCATTGACCTGAGCCTGGCGCGCAGCGAGGGCATGCATCAAACCTGTGACGCATGCGGCACCGCCCATGTCGCCTTTCATGTCTTCCATGCCACCAGCAGGTTTCATCGAAACGCCACCCGTATCAAACACAACTCCTTTTCCGATGAAGCAGAGTTGTTTCGACCGTTTGGACTTTGCACCATTCCATTGCATGACAGCGACGCGAGCTGGACGGTCGCTCCCCTGGGCTACAGCAAGAAGCGAGTGCATTCCAATGTCACGCAGTTGCTCTTGGTCAAAGATCTCGACATCGACGCCGTCCTCTGCCAGCGCTTCGCATTGCGCAGCGAACTCGAGAGGTCCTAGGTGGTTTGCTGGCTCGTTGACAAGATCGCGCGTGAGGGCGACGCCTTCAGCGATGGCCTTCAGTCGTTCAAATGTGGATTGGGCACTCTTGGGATCCGCGACGTGTAGAATGAGCTTTTCTAGTCTCTCTGACTTTTCGTCGTCTTTGTTAGTGTTTTTCTTGGTTTGGTACTTGTCGAACTTGTAGCTTCTTAACAGTGCACCCTGAGCGACGCTCGCAGCCACATCCGCTGATGTGTCTGAATTCAATCCGCTGAGATCTAAGACGATACTTGCAGTTTTCGACGCGGGGGATTGGCTGAGTTTACCCATGGCAAAGCCGCCCAGCATGAGCCAGTCATTGCTGGTAGCTTTGGCCGGGTCACTGGCGCCTAGCAAAATTAGATTGGTCAAATCCGAGTACACTGGAACTGCAATAGAAATGCTGGATTTGACCTTGCCTGTGAATTTCATCGCTTTGATTGCTCGAGAGATCTGACCATCACTCTCTTTATCCAAGCGTTGCATTGGCTTGTTGAGCGCAAGGGAGCTGTCCATCACTACGAGAGACTTGGGCTCGAACTTGGAGGTGAGGCTGGCGAATTCGATTTCGAGCTGCAGTGGCATTTTCTGTCCTAATTGAACGTTTGGGCGACGGAACGCGTGAATTGGATGTCGATCGGATCGAAGATCAACGTGCAGAGGGGTGAGCCGGACATAATGTGGTGCGGGTTTTAAGTGCAACACCTGAGTGGCTTGTTTCGATGTTCATTGCTAGAAATCAATATCAGCACGCGCCTGTCAATGTTGCGCTCACGACAATATGCCTGTTTTCACGCTTGTCGTGTCGATTCAGGCCGAAATTCCGCCATGGTGGTGTGTGAGGTGGGATTGGTCGCGAGTTATTCCATCAGTTGGGGGTAACACAATGACAACAAGAGATTTTCGGTCGTCATAGATCTCTGTTTGTGTTGCATTGTTTGACGGCTAGGCAGTGCGGCTAGTAGCCATAAGGTTTGGCATCGCGGGGCGGTGAATTTAAACGCCCAGGTATGGGGGCGAGAGTCGTGTCGACTTTCGGTAACTATCTCTTTCGGCAGGCCTTCAGTGCGCTTGCGCTCATTCTGCTATCCCTTTGCGGGGTCGTATGGATCGCGCTTGCGCTGAAGCAACTCAAACTGGTCACGTCCAAAGGTCAGGACGTGGTGACGATGGTAACCATGACGACTTTGGCAGTCCCAAAGTTGCTTGCGGTTATCGCTCCGATAGCTTTGCTAATTGCTGTTATTCATATCCTTAGCCGCCTAAACAACGACAGTGAGCTGATTGTTGTCACTGCCTCTGGTGGTTCGATTTGGCGGATTGCTCGTCCTCTGTTGTTGTTGGCTGCTTTTGTTGCCGGACTGGTGGCATTCGTCAATCACATCGGTATGCCATGGTCTCTGCGTATGCTCCGAGCAAAAATCACCGAAGTGCGTTCAAATCTGATTTCGCAGGTTTTGCTGCCTGGGCGCTTTTCGACGCCCGAAGACGGCGTCGTTGTCCATATCAGGAGCCGCGGGCTCGATGGTACGTTGTATGGGCTCTTGATCAGCGATCATCGTAAGAAAACGCATATGTCGTATCTGGCGGAACGAGGGAAGGTGGTGAAGCAGGACGGTGGAAGCTACCTTGTCATGGAGAACGGTCATATCCTGCGTGGTGCCAACGACTTTAGCCCGCGCGAAATTCTTGCGTTCACTTCTTATCCAATCGATCTTGAGAGGTTTGAAAGGCGCACGGTGGGCCACGTGTGGAAGCCACAGGAACGTTACCTGAACGAGCTGATCTATCTAGAAGATAAAGCGCTGAAACATGAACGTCTTGGTCGATATAAGTCTGAGTTGCATGAGCGCTTTTCGGGTCCGCTTTATCCGTTCTTGTTCGTATTGCTGGCCGTCGCCTTCGTTGGACAGGCTCAATCCACCCGGAAAAACCGCACGCAGATGATTGCGATGGCATTTTTGGTTGCGGCACTGTTTCGGGGCGGTGGACTTGCCCTGAACAACATGGTTTCGCTGAACACATCTTTAGCGCCACTCATGTATCTGCTTCCCACCCTTGGGATTGCTTTGGCTCTTTGGATGATTGTGCGCAATGAGCATCCCCGGCCAGGTTTGTCGGTCGGTGATCGTATGAATTTAGCATTGGGAGATCTGTTGGCCTGGATGAGGTCTCTGCTGAGCCGCTGCAGTGCACTGCAGCCAGGTGAATGAGACTCAGCGCTGAGATGACACTTAAATATTATATCATGAAACGGTTTGCCTCAATGGTCTTTGTGACCTTTCTGCTGTGCGCAGGCCTTATCTTTATGATTGATTTTGTTGAGCTTTTAAGGGAAGCTAGCAAACGCGGTAGTGTCGGGCTTGGGGTCCTGGTTTGGCTCGGATTGCTGCGTCTTCCGGCATATACCGAGATCCTTCTGACTTTCGCCGTGCTGGTTGGAAGCATTACCTCGCTTCTTATGCTTTCCAGCAAGAGCGAACTTGCAGTGATGCGTTCTGGCGGACTGAGCGCTTGGGGTTTTCTGATGCCCTGCCTGCTGTTTGCATTCGTTCTCGGTGTGTTCTCGGTGACTGTCTATAATCCAATCGCTGCTGCCGGGCGTGCAAAGGCCGAAATTCTGTTTGCTGATGTGTTCAAGAAGAACGCGAATTTTCTGAAGCAGTCGTCAGGCTTGCCGTGGTTGCGCCAGGACGGCATAGACGGGGCTTCGGTGATATCCGCAAATGCTGCTGCCGACAGCGGCGTCACCCTCATCGGTGTCAGAATTTTCCAATACGATAAGCAAGACCGTTTTATTGAGCGCATTCACGCGCAAAAAGCTCGACTGGAAGACGGTTTTTGGTTGGTGGAAAAGGGATGGGTTACACGACCCAGTCAGCCACCCCAGAAATTCGAGTCATACACAGTTAGTACCTACTTATCCCCGGATCGGGTGAAGGATGCTTTTGGCTCGATCATTTCATTATCGTTTTGGGAACTGCCAAAATTGATAGAAGTGGTTGATAAGGCTGGACTTTCCACTGCTCCGTACACCGTACAGCTGCAATTGCTTTTGGCCCGGCCACTTTTGTTGATTGCTATGGTGCTTTTGGCTGCAACTGTGTCGTTAAGGTCATTTCGGTCTGGCGGCGTTCAGACTATGGTCATAATCGGAATGGTTGGGGGCATTGGCTTCTTTCTGGTGGCAGAAGTCTCCCGACAGGTGGGTGTTGCTGGGCTCGTCGCGCCGTGGGTGGCGGTATGGGTGCCAGTNTCAATCGCNTGTCTGGTAACTGCTACAGTGCTGCTGCATCAGGAGGATGGGTGAGTGGATGCGTATGGGGCGCGATAGTTTGATCGGTCGCAGTGACANCCGCAGGCTTGGCTTGCGGCAANCTNTCGCNGGTATTGCGACTGCTGCCAGTCTGGGCGGTGTTGGCGTCTGCGTNGGCTTGGGCGCAAGACCCCGCAGCTGTGGCCCCNCAGACAGCAGCGACACCTGGAACATTCTCGACCCAGACGTTGGCGCCTGGCGGGCAGCGATTAGATCCCGCGCAGCCGTTATATCTCCNAGGTGACGAGCTCATTTACGACTCGCGCGGAGATCGGGTGACAGCGCGTGGCAATGTCGAGATTTACTACAATAATTACNTGTTGACTGCTGATCAGGTTGTCTATGATCAGTCAGCNAATACGCTGACTGCCACGGGCAATGTCACATTGCGCGAGCCGAATGGTGCTATTACNCGTAGTGAGCGGATCACCCTGACGGATGATTTCCGAGATGGGTTTGTTCAGTCACTCAGCATNGTTGCTCGCGATAAATCGCGCATCACTGCACGTCGGGCGATCCGCCGCGATGGAAACGTCACTGAGTTTGAGAATGGTAAGTTCACACCGTGTGAGCACGATCCGTCAAAGCCGCCACTTTGGTGTGTGTCTGCCAAGCGTGTTATCCACGATCAGGATGCGGCAACCGTNACATATCTCGATGGTACNTTTGACATCCTTGGTGTTCCGGTTCTCTANCTCCCGTTTTTTCAGCACCCTGACCCGTCAGTGAAGCGCAAATCGGGCTTCCTGATCCCACAGTACTCGTCGTCAGACGATTTAGGTTTTGGGGTTGAGGTGCCTTACTATTTTGCGCTGGCANCAAACTACGACTTCACATTCCATCCAATGTACACGGCTAGGCAAGGCGTGCTTTGGAAGGGACATTGGCGCCATAGGCTCGCATTTGGCAACGNTCGAGGNCAGTACAATATCAAGNTGTCTGGTATCAACCAGGATGCCGACGACCTACCAAACAANGACCAGCGCTTAGATGGNTGGCGNGGNTCGCTTGAAACAAAGGGANATTTCTCGCTCNCATCTTGGTGGCGGTTTGGTTGGAATGCGATTGTCGAGAGCGATGACACTTATCGGCGCTTCTATAAGTTTGACAATGTTTTACAGACCGATCGCGTCAACACCGCGTACATTCAAGGCTTGAGCGAGAGGAATCATTTTAGCGTTCGAGCGTATCACTTTGGCGGCCTGTTGCTGACAGACAGNGATGTATCCGAAAGCCGAGTGCATCCGATTGTTGATTGGAATTATGTCGTCGGTACACCAATTGTGGGCGGTGAACTGAGCTGGAACGTCAATGCTCTCAGTTTTTCNCGTGACTTGACGTTTGTTGACGGCAATAGCATCANGCAAGATACGGGCACGACGATGCAACGTCTCGTAGCCGATGTNAATTGGCGNCGAAAGTTTATCGATCCGCTGGGTATCACTTACACNCCTTTTGCAAACTTGCGNGGCGATGTTATNTCGTTCGACAATGNTGTTAACCCGATCACGAACCTTGAGATTGATGACTCTGTTGTCACGCGTGGTGTCGCGAGTGNTGGCGTTCTCGCNTCTTATCCTTGGTTGGCGCGTACGGCTTCCGCATNACATATCATCGAGCCTATCGGTCAGATTATCGCGCGTACCGGCAAGGTTAATCAGCGTGAGCTTCCCAATGAAGAATCCCGCAGCGTTGTTTTTGACGACACAAATCTGTTTGAATTGAACAAGGTATCTGGGCTCGATCGGGTTGAGACCGGTTCGCGGGCTAATGTTGGAGTTCAGTATACGTTCCAGGCAAACGGCGGCGGATACGCTCGTATTCTTGCCGGTCAAAGCTTCCATTTGTCCGGTGAGAATATTTTTGCTGGCAATTCGGGCGCTGAGCCGTCAACTGACCCTAGCACTGCACCAAGCATGATCGATGAGAACAATGGACTCAACGAAGATCAGTCTGATTACGTCTTGGGTGCCTACCTTGCTCCGTCGCAAGTGTTTAGGTTCATTGGCCAGGGACGCTTCGATGGGGATGACCTGTCTCTTGTGCGTGCAGATGTTGCATCAGAATTCCGCTACGGTCCAATAGACGCGCAAGCGATCTATACGTTTGCCGCGAACGATCCTCTGACCGGACTTGATACTGGTGATCAACAAGACCTCATAGGCTCTGTTGGTCTGCAGATTGCGGAACGCTGGCGATTGGCTGGTTCAATTCGCTATGACATTGACAAGTCGAAGATACGCCAGGATTGGATCGCATTGAGCTACCACGATGATTGCTTTGTGCTGACTGCAACATACGCTGAATCGAACATTGAGAATGAAGACAGAGATCTGACAAAAGATCGGACAATATTGCTTCGGTTCCAGCTCAAGCATCTTGGTGATTTTAGCTATCGCGCGGACGCGCTGGATCATCTGTTCGGTGAAAACCAGGGCTGACGTTGCTGGTTCCTGTTTGGACCTGCGATAAGTTGATCTTAGTGTGCAGCTTCTAGGCGTTTAACCTATTGAATGTCTGCTTTGTCGGCGTTTCTTGCGTCTGCCCTAAATTGATCACAGAATGATTACAGTGAACATCTTGCGAAGAGAGGGAATCGCATGCTCTCTTATACAATTGTCTGAACGATAGCGGATGATGCAAGCTATGAGCTTCCTAAGATGCCCTCGCTTAGTTTTCGGCAGCTTTTTTCCGGTCGCATTGCTTTTTGCTGGTGTGGCGCTGCCTGTTGTTGCTCAAGCTCAGCAAATTCCGGGACTGATCGTATCAGTTCCGACGGAGGACAGCAATAATAGTCAGTCCGGCAGCGCTCCTAGCGTTACTCAGAGTGGCCGTGTTCCGAATAATCCGTTGCTGAACGGTGGACTGGGGGGCGCCGCCCGAGTACCAGAGGCTCAGCCTCAAGAAAAGCGGAAGCCGAGCGTACAACGAAAGAAAAGCGCATCTATATCCCGCAGTACGCGCAATCCAAAAAATGTACGCAAGCGTGGTCGTGGAAATGCGGCTCAGAGGACTGCACGTTCACGACGGAAGCATTCTATTGCAATTCTTGTAAATGATGAGCCTATAACCAACCACGAAATTGACCAGCGTGCACGGTTGCTGTCATTACGGGCAAATCTTGGCAACCGCGCCAAGGCGAACTTCCAGTCTTTGATCGAGCAGAAGTCGACAAATCAACGACTGCGTTCATTGCTACGGGAAACAATTGAAGCTAATCCAGGCAAAACGAGAGATGAAATCCTCGCGAAATTTGAGTTGCGCAAGAGAAATTTTGCAAAATCACTTCAAAGACAGGCAGTGAAATCTGCAAGGGCACAAATGCTTCCCAGGTTCCGTCAATCTGCGAAAACGGAATTGGTAGAAGAACGCCTAAAGATGCAAGAAGCTAAGAAACTAAAGATAGTCGCGAGTACGGCAGCAGTCGATCGTGCAATAACAAATATTGCGAAACGGAACAAAGCCACCACGAAACAATTCTTTGCAAACCTGCAGCGATCTGGTATCCGCCGTGCGACATTTAGGGATAAGATTAAGGCTCAAATATCTTGGGTTGGTGTAGTGCGGCGGAAATTTGGCCGCACGATTGCTTTCAACATGAAGGATATTGACCAGCAGGTGGGTGCTGCTGGTAGCAACGTTAATGTCGCGCTCAAGTTGCAGCAAATTAGTCTCAATATGCCAGCCTCCGGGTTTAGCCAAGCGATTATGGCGAGCCGCCTACGCGATGCGGAGTTGCTGCAGCGGAAGTTTACGAGTTGCAAAGGCACGCGCGCATTGGCAGGAACTGTCCAAAATGCGGTTTTCAAGGACCTCGGTACGGTGAAACGTTCTACGATAGCTGAGCCAACGCGCAGTATGTTATTGCAGGCTAGCAATGGCCAAATGCTGCCGCCCGTAATCTCTGGGCGTGGAGTCGTGCTTTACGCCGTCTGCGGTCGCGATGCAGCGGCTGGGAAGCAGAAAGCTCGAGTTAATGCTCGTGATCAGCTGAGGCAGCGAGAGTTTGAGGTGCGAGGTCGCCGTCATTTAGCCGACTTGAAGCGGGATGCGCATATCGAGTATCGATAGGTGCAGTCGTGCGGACAAGTGGAGCGATGTAGCTGAGATTGTATGACGAATTCCGGAATGTGTAAGTTTGCCGATGATGGCCTGCCCCCAGTCGGAGAAGTCATTCGCCGGTATGAGTTGCGGGCCAAGAAATCCCTCGGTCAAAATTTTCTATTGGACTTGAACCTGACTAGAAAGATCGCGCGATTGTGCGGCGACTTGAATGGTGAGACGGTTGTAGAGATTGGTCCGGGGCCCGGTGGCCTAACGCGATCGCTTCTGCATGAGGGTGCAGCCCATGTCGTGGTTGTTGAGCGAGATGAGCGTTGCTTACCCGCTCTTCAATTGGTTGCTGATAACTGGGAAGATCAATTGCATGTTATCTCCGGTGACGCCCTGGCGATCGAACTTTCTGAGCTGAAGCGCTTTGTTCAAGGCGAAGATAACCAGAGATTTCTAATAATATCGAACTTACCTTATGGCATCGCTACTCGCTTGTTAGTTAGTTGGCTGGAGCAATCAGCCTGGCCGCCACCATTCTCAAGTATGGCGTTGATGTTTCAACGTGAAGTGGCTGAGCGGATTGTAGCGAAACCTGGCACGAAGGCTTATGGCCGGTTGGCAGTCCTGAGCCAATGGAGCTGCAAGGTGGAGATCGGCATGCGTTTGCCAGCCTCAGCATTTACACCGCCGCCAAAAGTGGACTCCGCTGTCGTTACGTTTAAACCGTACGAAATGCGGGAGCCCTTAGCGTCTGCTCATATTCTCGGTCGTGTGACGGCTGCGGTCTTTGGCCAGCGGCGCAAGATGCTGCGTAGCAGTTTACGCCAGGTTACAGATCAACCCGAGAAGCTTATTGAGGCTGCTGGCTTGTCGCCAGAATTACGAGGTGAGCATGTGAGCGTGGCAGATTTGGCAAGAATGGCTCGCCTTCTAGAGACTGAGACAGAAGGCTGAAAGCATGGAGATTGGGGGGATACAGTTATGTGCCCAGCGCAGTTAGAGTCTGATTGATATGACAATCATCTGACTCTGCGCTCGGACTAATGTCCTATTCTTGGATATCAGGTCGACGCGGTTGATCTCAATCTACTCCACGTTTTGGACCTGCTCGCGCATTTGATCGATGGCGGCTTTCATTGCGAGGCCCGACTGGGTGATCGTAATGTCGTTGGACTTGGAGCAAATTGTATTGGCCTCACGGTTGAATTCCTGTGTGAGGAAATCCAACTTTCGGCCAATCGGTGAGGCTTGTTGGAGAAGCTCCCGTGCAGCGATGATGTGCGCATCGATCCGATCAAGTTCTTCGGAAACATCTGCTTTGGTCAAAAGAACTGCGATCTCTTGATGGAGACGGTCTTGCTGAATTGAAGTATCTCCACCTAGAAGAGCGTCGATCTGTTGTTTGAATCGTTTAGCTACTTTTTCAGGCTGGTTTGATGCCGCCTGTTTGATTGCCTTAGCATTCTGATCAATCTCGTCCAATTGTTTTTGAATGATTTTGTGGAGCTGTTGGCCTTCGGAACCGCGCATGGCTTTTAGTTCGGTGATAGCATGATCCAGTCCGCTCAAGAGCTCGTTCTGCTTCACGTCCTGCCTATCGGTGCTCTCTGTCTTGTCCAGGATGTCGAGGACGCCTTTTGTGTTGATCAGACCTTCTGCAGTTGGTGCGGGTGCATTCGTCAATGCTCGGATTTTCTCGACTGCGGCTAGGACTTGATGCAGAACATGTTCATTGAGTTGTATTTCCACATCGTTCGTTGTGCGACGTGCCGTGAGATTTGCAGAGACATTTCCACGGGCGAAAGCGCTGGAAAGGGTCTTTCTTGCGGGTTGTTCTAGGGCTTCGTAACCCGGTGGAAATCTCAATCGGATATCCAGCCCGCGACCGTTTACGCTGCGTAATTCCCAGTGCCATGTCAGATCTTCCAGCGTGCCCTGACTACGGGCNAAGCCTGTCATGCTATTGACTGTCATTAGTTTGGTATGCCTGTCGAAATTTCCAATCAGGCGGTCCGCTGATCGGGATCAAGTGTTCGCTGTCAAAATAACTGACATGGAATTGACTGCAATGACCAGAGGCTAATTCCGAGGNCTGCGAACGGGTAGTGGAAATGTGCCAAGCTCGGTGGTGACCANCACTTCTTTCTCTGGNGCAGATGGCTGTGCNGATGGTTTTGCTGCTGGCTTGGCGTTTATGGTTACNACTTTNATCTGGGTCGNAGCCTTTTGNGGTGACTGNNCNNGAGATTGNGTTTGGGCCTGAACAGCAAGTTTCTTTCGTTCTTTTTGNTTCGCTCTGATTTCTTTTTCNATTTTGCGCCATTGAGCAACCGCGCGATTGTGCTCCTCGATGGTCTTGGAAAAGATATGNCCCCCCTTGCCGTTCGCCACAAANAACAGTTCGTNAGTGGTGGCCGGGTTGAGGGCGGCTTTGATTGATGCGCGACCTGGATTGCAAATGGGNGTGGGAGGTAATCCGTCTATCTGGTAGGTATTGTGCGTGGTTTTCTTTCTAATATCTGAGCGATAGATCGTACTACCCCAAGAAACTTTCGTGCCGAACTTGCCGTANAGAATTGTAGGGTCAGACTGGAGGCGCATACCCTTCCGGAGTCGATTGACNAATACCGCTGCGATACGCGCTGCTTCNTCATTACGACCCGTCTCTTTTTCAATAATCGAGGCCATTATCAATNCCTCACTGATGTCCTTGTAAGGAAGCCCCTGCTGGCGTTCCTGCCAAGCTGTNCGGAGNAACTTACGTTGTTCCCCAGCCATCATTTGCAGGACGTCCTCCCGNCTTGTATTCATTGACACGCGGTATGTGTCCGGCATTANAAATCCTTCGGGCGGAATTTCTGGTGCATCACCGNTGAGCTTAGTGTTCTTGAGTAGTCGATTGACGATTTGATAACTGGTCAGACCTTCAGGAACAGAGACGGAAACAAGCGTAGCTTTTCCACTTCTGATAATATCAGCAACGCTTCTGACGCTTGCGCCGGCTTTAATCTCATAGTCGCCGGCCTTCAGCTGTTCGGCTTTTCGGCCTTGACCGCGTTCCCACACGCGGTGGGCGAATTGATGAGNTANGAAGACGTGTCGGCTGTTTATGAGCCCTTTATTTTCAAGAAGAGCTGCAATTGACCGGGTGCCAGCACCATTGGGGATCGTGACCATGGTGTCCTTAGTCACTGGCCCTGCTTTGTCGACCTGATGGTTGAACCAAACGGCACCACCAGTTAGCGCCAGGAAGATCACCANAAGGAGTGTGAGAAGACCGTTTAGCCAGCGCATCGTATTTCTCACCGATTTTTTCTGCTGAGTGCGGCGTTTGCCACGTGGGCGATTGGGCGCCCGCGTAGGCTCAATAACTTCTTTCGGACTGCGCGGCGTTTGGCCGGGTCTTACTGCAAAGTGTGCCTGTCGATCACTCACGCCAGTCCCTTTCTGGCTTTTCGCTTCGGAATNCGCGAACTCTCNCTAAATGCGCAACCCTAAGCGAAATTGTGGCGAAAGCAGGCGCAGCGACAATAGCGACTGTATATGCTCTAGGTGCTTCTTCTCTGACTTGTCCGGGCTCTTTGTGCCTAATCAACGCGACGCATAACCAATGACGCATTGGTGCCGCCGAAACCGAAAGAGTTCGAAAGCACAGTATCGATGTTCATTGCTTTTGCCTTGTGCGGAACGAGATCGATAGCAGNTTGAACGGAAGGATTGTCCAAGTTCAACGTTGGCGGAGCCANATTGTCTCTTATGGCTAGCATAGCGAAGATCGCCTCAATTGCGCCAGCTGCTCCAAGCAGGTGCCCCGTGGCAGACTTGGTTGAAGACATTGCAACGCCGTCAGCNGCCTGCCCAAATAGCCTTTCTGCAGCGCCTAATTCGATTTCGTCACCCATAGGTGTNGAGGTTCCATGCGCGTTAATGTAGTTGATATCAGAGGCTGCTATCCCAGCTCGCTTGATAGCATTTGACATGCAGCGGAAGGCTCCGTTGCCATCTTCAGCAGGGGCAGTGATATGATAAGCATCGCCAGACATACCATAGCCAATAACCTCGGCGTACATCTTCGCTCCGCGTGCCTTGGCTCGTTCGTACGCTTCGAGCACGACGACACCGGCGCCTTCACCCATGACGAAGCCATCACGAGCCTCGTCGTAAGGTCTTGACGCTTTGGTTGGCTCATCATTGAAGTTGGTTGAAAGTGCGCGACACGCAGCGAAGCCAGCCAATGCAATTCGACAAATTGGGCTCTCGGTTCCACCAGCCACCATGACATCAGCATCGCCCAGCGCAACGAGGCGGGCTGCATCACCGATTGCGTGAGCACCTGTGGAACAAGCGGTCACGACCGAATGGTTGGGGCCCTTGAGTTGATGTCGAATAGAAACATAGCCTGAAGCTAAGTTGATGAGCCGCCCAGGAATAAAGAACGGGCTGACACGGCGAGGTCCTTTGCTGTCCAGCAGCAGGGAGGTTTCAGCGATGCCCTGCAAGCCGCCAATGCCAGAGCCGATAAGAACACCGGCATTCTCCCGGTCTTCCTCACTCGTTACGGCATCCCCAGCATCTGCCATGGCTTGGTCGGCTGCTGCCATGGCGTAAATGATAAAGTCATCAACCTTGCGTTGTTCCTTGGGCTCCATCCAGTCGCTTGCGTTGTATGAGCCGCCTGAGCCATCACCACGCGGCACAAAAGCTGCGATCTGGGCAGAGATATCGAAGACTTCGAATTCTTCCACACGACGGGCTCCGTTTTTACCTGCAAGTAGTGCGGACCAAGCTTCCTCGACCCCGCATCCTACGGGGGTGACCAGTCCTAATCCGGTAACAACGACACGTCGCATAGTAATTCCAGGTTGAAGTGCTGTTGGAAGTTTGGGGCGCGCTGGTGGCTGTCGTTAGATTTGTGGCGTGGCCAGGGAATTGGCCACTTCCAATGACAGGCACGCTGTTATGCGCGCTCGCCTCATTTGCTCTTGTTAGCCAGCGCTTGCGTTCTGTTCCAGGAACTTTACAGCGTCGCCAACGGTGAGAATGTGCTCAGCAGCATCGTCTGGAATTTCACAACCAAACTCTTCTTCAAATGCCATGACGAGTTCAACTGTATCGAGGCTGTCTGCGCCGAGATCGTCAATAAATGCCGCTCCCTCGCTTACTTTTTCCGCCTCAACTCCCAGATGCTCGACTACGATTTTTTTTACCCGATCGGCGATATCGCTCATTTGTAGTCCCTTCGACTTGCTCTCGTTTTCATCGTGACTTGTCTCGCTCTCACCACCTGCGGCGCATGACTTACTTATGGCCAGGGCGATATGCGGATTTGCTATTCTGGACTGGGCGGTAGGTTTGCGCTTTGCGCGCCCTCGTTTCCCATTCTTTTTTGCAGCACGACCCGGCGCCAGTTAACACAATTCCTTAAGGTATGCTAGCTCCGCGTCTATCTCATTTAGCCCATTCTACGGTGTTTTTCGCTTGTAAAACTGCGACATTGATGCCGCTATATCATCACCATGCCGCCGTTCACGTGGAGCGTTTGGCCAGTAATGTAGCGGGCCTCTTCACTTGCCAAATAAACAGCCGCATTTGCGATGTCATCCGGGGTGCCAAAAGTTTGCGCCGGGATCGCATCCATGATGCCAGCAACCTGCTTCTCGTTGAGCACGTCGGTCATTGCTGTTTTGATAAATCCTGGTGCAATACAGTTCGCCGTGATGCCCCTGGACGCTGATTCCCGGGCCAGTGACTTTGTCATCCCGATCATCCCAGCTTTGGAGGCCGCGTAATTGCCTTGACCGGGGTTGCCGATAATGCCGCTAACAGACGAGATGTTGATGATACGGCCGTAACCTGTCTTGGCGCGCATCATGGCGCGTGCGGCAGCACGCATCAGCATGAAGGTCGAAGTCAGATTCACCGCAATGACGTCGTCCCACTGATCATCCTTCATGACCATGAATAGATTATCTTTCGTCATACCAGCGTTGTTGACGAGAATATCGACGCTGCCCATCGCCTTGGTTGCCTGATCGATGAGCTGACCGACGGCTTCACGATCGGCTAGGTCACAGGGAAGCACGTGTGTTCGCTCGCCGAGTGTGCCTGCCAGCGCTTGTAGTTTCTCCTCTTGGCGTCCGGATATGGCAACCGTGGCNCCGCGTTCGTGCAGGGCACGGGCGATCGCCTCGCCGATACCGCCGGTCGCGCCGGTTACGAGTGCATTTTTTCCCGATAAATCAAACATGTTTATGCCCTGTAGCGTTCGTAATTGTTTCGATTTTAGGCGCGGAGCCGATCGATTGCAGCATCAATATCGCCTGGAGCGCCAATTGATGCGGCAGGCGTCCCTTTTGCTATTCGCCCAACCAGGCCTGTTAGCACTTTTCCAGATCCAAGTTCATAAAACTCGGTCACACCGGCGTCTTTCATCGCCAGTACGCACTCGCGCCAACGTACTGTCCCTGTAACCTGTGCGACCAGGGAGTTACGAATATCTGCCGGATCAGTGAGCGGTCCAGCAGTAACATTCGCAATAAGTGGGACGGCTGGAGGTTGCATATCCACATTNCTGAGTTCTTGAGCCATGACATCAGCGGCCGGTTGCATCAAGGAACAGTGGAAGGGGGCACTGACAGGTAGGGGAACGGCGCGGCGCGCGCCGTGNGCNTTGCTGATCTCAGGGACGCGATCAACCGCGACTTTTGATCCTGACAGCACGACCTGCGCGGGATCATTATCATTGGCGACCTGGCAGACATCACCCTGCGCAGCTTCATCAGCCACTTTCTGCGCCACTTCAAGACCAACTCCTAAAAGTGCCGCCATAGCGCCCTGGCCGACAGGAACGGCTTCCTGCATGGCGTTTCCNCGAGCGCGAAGGAGGCGGGCNGTATCGGAGATGCTGAATGTACCNGCNGCCGCNAGGGCCGAATANTCGCCGAGTGAGTGNCCNGCCACNAAACTGNCTTTGTTGGCTANATNGATGCCGAATTCTTCCGATAGGACNCTGACCACGGCNAGGGAGTGCGCCATCAGAGCTGGCTGAGCATTCTGTGTGAGCGTCAGNGTATCCTTNGGGCCNTCCCACATGATCTGGGTCAGTTTTTCACCCAGCGCATCGTCAACTTCCTCAAAGACGGCTCGTGCTGATGCAAACTGGTCTGCTAGGGCCTTGCCCATGCCGACATCCTGACTGCCCTGTCCGGGGAAAATGAATGCTTTTGTCATCTGGGAACTGCGCTTCTCATCCGGTTTGTACGGCAGGAACCGTGTCTGTTTAGGAACAATCGGCGGAATAGGCATATCCAGCGAGGCTATGTCAAGTTTCAGCGGGTCGTGCTCGGAACCTTGCTGTGCTGGCGTTTTTCGTTGCCGTCGGGGCGATTTTGTGTACAATCATCGCTTGCTTCCGGCTGAAGGCTGAACAGTGGGCGGTGCTTGTTGGCTCCGTTGGTCATTTTGATCGGCTACTGGTGTCTTCGCTCTTTTGGGTCATCCTAACGGACCTTTCCGGTTTCCTTGTAGGCTTCAGTCGCTTGCAGTGATTGCCCGGTGGTTCTTAAGGGGCTTTGCGCGGGAAGCGTTGTGGGCGAATTGGAAAGGTGACCAATGCCATTATATGAGCACGTGTATCTTGCGCGGCAGGATGTCTCGCAGCAGCAAGTCGACGCCATGACAGCTGAATTCAAACAGCTGATCGAAGAAGGTGGTGGCTCCATCGGCAAGACCGAATACTGGGGCGTTAAATCCTTAACATATAAGATCAAGAAGAACCGGAAGGCGCATTTCACGCTCATGAACATTGAAGCGCCGGCTCCAGCTGTTTCCGAAATGGAACGCCGAATGCAGCTGTCGACTGATGTTATCCGCTTTATGACAATCCGTGTTGATGAACACGATAACGAACAGTCAGTGCAGATGCGCAAGAACGATCGCGATGATCGCAGGGGCGGTGGTTTCCGTGGTGACCGCGGCGGGCCTCGCGGTGGTGATCGTGGTGGGCCGCGTGGCGGCGGTGATCGTGGTGGGCCGCGTGGCGGCGGTGATCGCGAAGGCGGCTCTACATTCCGCGCACGGCCGCCACGTGATGACAACGCTGGTTCTGGACAGGAAGGGGCATAAATTATGGCTGCAACAGGAGCACGACGCCCATTCCATCGTCGTCGTAAGACATGCCCGTTCTCTGGTGATAACGCACCTAAAATCGACTACAAGGATGTACGTCTTCTTGGTCGGTACGTTTCTGAACGCGGCAAAATTGTACCGAGCCGTATTACGGCTGTGTCAGCGAAAAAGCAGCGCGAATTGTCCAAGGCAATCAAGCGCGCCCGATTCCTCGGGCTGCTACCATACGTTATCAAATAGTCAGGTATCTCTGGCTCAAACAGGCTGACATTGTCAGCCTGCTCACCTGTGGTTGGGGTAAGCAAGACTTGCCTCTAACCGCCTAGCGCGGGACAGCTCGGTTTGTTTGGCAAACTTTCCATAGCCGCACTTTNTGGAGTTGCATCTGCTCTTGTGCTCGTCGCGAGCGTGAGGGGCGGNGGCTTGGTGTTGGCGCTTTCATATCTGTTCTTCACAGCGCTCCCAATTGTGTTTGTCGGTTTTGGTTGGGGCTGGTTAAGCAGCCTTGTTGCGGGAGCTGCAGCAGCGCTGGTGTTGCTTNTGATCCCTAGTCCAGCAGCGGCCGGACTACACCTTCTGACAATTGGCATTCCTTATACCGTCGCTATCTATCTGCTGCTTCTTTACCGCGAAGCTATTGGACCAGATGGCAAGCCGGTTCTGGAATGGTACCCGCCAGGGCGCGTGCTGGCAGTTGNTGCGCTACTCGCAGGTTGCATCGGCACCGTGGCGATATTTTCGACAGCAACCAACATTGATGATCTGCAAGCCCGAATTCGGGAGTTTGTTGGGCAGTTTGCGTCCACTTTGGCTGAGCGAGGTGTGAACTTTCCTGGTGGTNCAGCGCAACAACCAACGGATAAGCAACTCGATGATNTTAGCCGCCTGATGACACGCAGCTACGGTGCGCTGATCGCGACGGCCTGGATGTTCATAGCTTGCTTTAATCTGTGGCTGGGTGCCCGGATTGCTCAGGCCAGCGGAAAGTTGCAGCGGCCNTGGCCTGATCTGTCTTGGATGGTCCTGCCACGGGAGACACCATTGGCCTTTATNGTGGCGATTGGTTTGTCGTTCCTTCCAGGCATGGTTGGNCTGATTGCGGCGTGTTTCGCGAGCGTCATCTTCTTTGCATANATGATCATCGGGCTTGCCATCCTTCATAACATCACACGAGGGAAAGGTGCGCGCCCGTTCATTCTNGGCGCNACTTACGCAGCTCTGCTGCTGTTCATGCCNACCCCCTTCATCCTAGCGATTATCGGGATCGCTGAGCCTGTTTNACCTTTGCGTCGGGCGTTTGGTTCGCAAGCTGCAAACGATGATTAGAACGAAATAGACACANCTGACTAAGAGACGAGGAGACTGAGAGTATGCATGTAATTTTGCTGGAGCGAATTGGTTCGCTGGGCCAAATGGGCGATGAAGTTTCGGTCAAGGACGGTTACGCGCGAAATTTCCTATTGCCGCAAGGTAAAGCGTTGCGCGCGACAGACGCCAATCGACAAGAGTTCGAAAAGCAGCGTGTTCAGCTGGAAGCGCGTAACCTTGAAGCTAAGACTGAAGCTGAAGCTGTGGGCGGGCGTCTGGATGGACAGCAATTCATTGCTATTCGCCAAGCAGGTGATACCGGCCAACTTTACGGTTCAGTCTCTACACGCGACATTGCAGATGCCGTCAGCGCAGGTGGATTTAGCCTCGATCGACGCCAGATTGTCCTCGCTCAACCGATCAAGGCGCTGGGTGTGCACGCGGTAGATATCTCTTTGCACCCGGAAGTGGCTGTGAAGATCGAAGTCAATGTTGCACGTTCTGAAGATGAAGCTGAGCGGCAAGCCCGCGGTGAAGACGTCACTGTTATTCTAGACGAAGAAATCGAACTGGAAACATTTGATCCAGACGCTGAGTTTGGTGACGGTGGAGATGACANTGAGCTCCCACCACAGACCGANGGCGAANAACAAGCTTAGTTCTTGGCACGAGTGATTCGTAACGCGAATCAATGGTGCACTTTTCACGGTGTGCAAAGCGGGGAGGGTTGGTGCAGAAGAGGGCGGAGATGCAACGCGAGCGAACTTGAATCGGTTAGCTTGCGCGCATGGTTAAACAGAACACACTCCTCTCATTTGCCGACCAGCTCAAAGCGCAGGCCGCGTCGGATGAGCCGCTGGATTATCGCCAGCCGCCGCACAATATCGACGCCGAGCAGGCATTGCTCGGCGCAATACTGGTNAACAACGAAGCCNTAGACCGCGTGTCTGGCTTTCTAGATGGCAGCCATTTTTACGAGCCCATCCACCGTGAAGTTTTCGAGGTTGCTACCANGCTGATCCAGGCTGGCAAGCAGGCAACGCCAATTACGCTTAGAACATTCTTTGAGAATGCCGCACCGATTGATGCNGAACTGACAGTTCCCCAATATCTGGTGCGACTGGCGACCAACGCAACGACGATCATTAACGCTGCAGATTATGGTCGGACGATCTACGACCTGGCCGTGCGCCGTTCGTTGATTGTGATTGGCGAAGATATGGTCAACACGGCTTTTGATTCGCCGGTTGATGCCTCCCCTGAGTTGCAGATCCAAGAAGCTGAAGGTCAACTTTATGCTCTGGCTGAGAGTGGCAAGTATGGCCAGGGCTTTGTTGANTTTGGACATGCCCTGACGGAAGCCATCAATATGGCGAACAGCGCGTATCAGCGNGATGGGCAGNTATCCGGACTTTCTACTGGTCTCAACGATCTTGATGGCAAGATGGGTGGTCTACAAAGTTCCGACTTGATNATCCTGGCTGGCCGACCATCGATGGGTAAGACGGCGTTGGTGACTAACATTGCTTACAATGTTGCGAAGAACTACGAGTCGGAAATACTTCCCGATGGCACCAGAAAGCTTCTGAATGGCGGCTGTGTTGGCTTCTTCTCACTCGAAATGTCGGCTGAGCAGCTGGCTACTCGTATCCTNTCCGAGCAGGCGGAGATAGCGTCTGAAAAAATCCGCCGTGGCATGATNGATCNGAGCGAGTTCGACCGCTTGTATGAGGTTAGTCAGGTCATGTCGAAGGCGCCGCTCTTCATCGACCAAACGGGTGGCATCACCATTGCNCAGCTNTCGGCACGTGCACGTAAGCTNAAGCGGCAGCNTGGTCTTGATTTATTGATTGTGGACTANTTGCAGCTTCTATCGGCGGGTAAGCGGTCAGGCGAAGGCCGTGTGCAGGAAATCACGGAGATCACGACCGGCTTGAAAGCATTGGCGAAGGAATTGGAAGTTCCAATCATAGCGTTGTCGCAGTTGTCACGTCAGGTGGAACAGCGTGAAGATAAGCGTCCTCAGCTTTCTGACCTTCGTGAATCTGGNTCTATTGAGCAGGATGCGGACGTCGTGATGTTTGTTTTCCGTGAGGAGTANTATGTCGAGCGCCTGAAACCCAATGAGGGCACTGCAGAGTTCACTGAGTGGCAGCAAAAGATGATACAGGTGGCAGGTAAGGCAGAGNTGATTATCGGCAAACAGCGCCACGGGCCTGTAGGAACCGTTGGCCTANCNTTCGAGAGNAACTTNACNCGGTTCGGCAACTTGGCACATGAAGATCGGATCCCTGAAAGACTNGAGTAGGGCATTCAACAGAGGCTGAGGACGTTAAAGCAGATGNCGATTGCTCAAGAGAGTATCAGTCAAACGACCGCTCCGGAGAGCATTGATAACTCTTGGGCACCATCTGATGCGCGGGCAGTGCTGGAGATTGATCTCGACGCTTTGTTGGCGAATTGGAAGCAACTGAAGGATGTTGCGGCTCCTGCTGAATGCGCCGGTGTTGTCAAGGCGGATGCTTACGGACTTGGTCTGGAAGAGATTGTCACCGANCTGTCTGAGNCTGGCTGCGNGACTTTTTTCGTCGCATCGTTGGAAGAAGGTCGCCGCGCACGAATGATCTCTCCGGGNGCGAAAATCTACATCCTNGACGGTTTGCTGCCNGGCGCAGAAGATTACTACAAGGGCTTCAACCTGCAGCCGGTTCTTTCNAGCATGCCGGAAATCGATGAATGGGCCGGNATTTGCAAAGACCTGGGTCGCCGGCTNCCTGCTGCAATCCATGTTGACACGGGTATGCATCGTCTTGGCATCTCGTCTGATGAATTGGACCGGTTGGTCCTTGACAACATTACCGATGAATTTGCACCGACGCTGGTAATGAGCCATTTGGCTTGCGCTGATGAGCAGGCGCATTCGGCGAANGCACAGCAACTTGAGGCTTTTGAGAGTGTTCGCCAGCGTTTGCCCGACATTCCTGCCAGTCTGGCCAATTCTGGTGGGACCTTTCTTGGTTCAGATTATCATTACGACTTAGTGCGCCCGGGAATAGCGCTTTATGGTGGACGCGCTTTTGACAGTGCACCTAACCCGATGCGGCCGGTTGTTACGCTGTCTGCNCGTATTTTGCAGGTGCAGGATGTGAAACCGGGAGAGACGNTCGGTTACGGCGCGGCCCATCACGTTCAAAAGCCCGCGCGGATCGCAACTATCGCATGCGGCTATGCTGACGGGTTTCTGCGCGCGCTCGGCGGTGATNATACCCANACGGGAGCAGTCGGTTATATCGGTGATTATTCCGTCCCGATTGTTGGGCGGGTCTCGATGGATCTCATAACGCTTGATGTAACGGATGTACCTGANAGCCTNGCGCATCGCGGTGGCTGGGNCGAGGTTATGGGNGGCCGTGTCACGGTCGATGATTTGACGGACCGCGCAGGTACGATTGGTTACGAGCTCTTGTCTCGGCTAAGTCGCAGGGTCCACCGCGTTTATCGGAAGCGTCAATAATGGCAAAGGCGGCAAAGCTATCGTTTGTCTGTCAGTCGTGCGGCGCGGTGTCNTCGCGCTGGGCTGGGAAGTGCGGAACGTGCGGTGAATGGAATTCGCTTGTTGAAGAAACAAATGCTGGTCCGCCGCCAGGCAGTGGTATGCCGTCGAAGGGGCGGATTGGACGGATCACGACGTTGGAGCCGCTTTCTCAGGTCACGGGCAAGGTTGAGCGAATCGTCTCTGGCATTGATGAACTCGATCGGGTGACGGGTGGCGGCATCGTGCCTGGATCAGCGTTGTTGGTTGGTGGGGAACCAGGGATCGGGAAATCGACGCTATTGCTGCAGTTGGCTGCCGTCATCGCCAACAAGGGGCGGAACGTCGTCTATTTTTGCGGTGAAGAGGCGACTGCACAGGTCAGGATGAGAGCTGATCGGCTTGGTTTGCTNGATGCTCCGGTGAAACTGGCATCTGAGACGAACCTCGGAAACATCATGGCGACGTTGAGCGATGGTGAACCAGCTGATCTTGTGATCATCGATTCCATCCAAACTTTGTGGGCAGAAGCTGTTGAAGCTGCGCCGGGGACAGTTAGTCAGGTACGCGCAGCTTCACAAAGTTTGATTCACTTCGCGAAACAGAAGGGCAGCGCTATCGTCCTGGTTGGGCACGTAACAAAGGAAGGNCAGATTGCCGGTCCAAAGGTCGTCGAGCACATGGTNGACACCGTGTTGTATTTCGAAGGCGATCGCGGACATCCTTTTCGACTCCTGAGAGGCGTTAAGAACCGATTTGGTGCAACCGACGAAATTGGCGTCTTTGAGATGTCAAATGAGGGGCTACGTGACGTCAAAAATCCATCGGAACTGTTTCTTGGCGATCGCGATAGTTCGGCGCCCGGAGCTGCNGTGTTCGCCGGGATAGAAGGGTCACGACCAATTCTGGTGGAGATACAGGCNCTCGTTGCACCGTCATCGCTTGGAACGCCGCGGCGTACGGTTGTGGGCTGGGAAGCCAGCAGATTGGCNATGGTTCTGGCTGTACTNGATGCTCGCTGCAACGTCCCGTTTGGGCAATACGACGTCTACCTCAACGTAGCTGGCGGGCTCAAAGTNACNGAGCCTGCTGCGGATTTGGCGGTTGCAGCCGCCCTGCTATCGTCGCTTTCTGGTGCTCCGCTGCCCGCAAACCAAGTGCTTTTTGGTGAAGTTAGTCTTTCAGGCGCCATAAGGGCTGCTGGACATATGAATAACAGGCTCAAGGAGGCGCAAAAGCTCGGATTTCGGTCGGCGGTGCTTCCTGCTGCCGGAGAAATTAGCAAAGGTGGCAACAAACTGGATTTAACCAGGTTGAACCATCTCAAAGAGCTTGCGATTGCACCGCCTTCGTGTCAGTGAACCGGGAATGAGATGCCGGAAACTGAGTTGGCATGGGATNCGTGAAAGATGATNGGCCCTTTAACATATCTTGACGCNGGGCTGCTGGCGATCGCCCTGCTATCNGGACTTCTGGCGATGTATCGGGGGCTCACACGAGAATTGTTGTCGATNCTGTCCTGGTTGGTTGCNGGTGGCGCCGTCGTTTNTTTCATTTTNTTCCAGAAAGGTGTCGCNGAGGATTTTGCGAATACAATTGGGACGAAGACCCCAATCGCGCAGATTGCTATAGGCGGCATTATCTTCCTGATTGTTTTGGTGATTGTGCAGTTGATTACGACACGAATTTCGGGCTCAATTCTTGAGAGCCGCGTTGGCTTGATCGACCGACTTTTCGGCTTGGGTTTCGGGCTGGCACGAGGATTTCTGCTTGTTGTGATCCCCTACATGTTCGCGTTCGGTTTCTTGGCACCCAATTATGCTGAGAGCGAGCCGTGGGTTCGTGATTCAATCTCTAGACCCTATATCGAGAGTACAGGTGGAGCATTGCGTGGTTTCCTCGAGCGTGTCTTGCCAGAGAACCTGGATCTTCGTGCCTTGCAGGGTGAAGAGCAGCAGAGTTAAGTGAAACGATGCTGTCGAAGCAGCGAAATGGGCAGTTAACTTTGTAATTTGTCTGTTTTGTCACTTTTCTGATAGAAAACGAATTTTGTTGTGTTTGGGACTAGGCATTACAGGCTGGTTTCATATAAAGGTCGCGTTGATGATATGAGGGCGCTGGCTTCTCTCAATCGTGTCGGGTTCGGCAGCGACTCGTGCGATCGTCTTGCATGGTCACCTGGGCATTTGGAGGCATCCATGGCTTTTATCGGTGGAACGGCTGAGGTCGAACATTCATGTGAAGACGATAAGCTTCGCGAAGAATGCGGGGTGTTCGGCATACTCGGCCACAACGACGCTGCTGCACTTACGGCTTTGGGGTTGCATGCTCTTCAGCACCGCGGGCAGGAAGCCTGCGGAATTGTGACCTTCGATGGTAACAAATTCAATTCAGAACGGCGGCTCGGTCTCGTCGGTGACGGCTTCAATAAGCAGAGCGTAATCGATTGCTTGCAAGGCGAGTTGGCCATTGGTCACGTCCGCTATTCCACCACTGGCAGTACCGTTTTACGGAACGTGCAACCTTTGTTTGCTGATCTCCATAGTGGCGGTTTTGCTGTGGCTCATAATGGCAATATTACCAACGCACGGACGCTCCGGGATGAACTCATCAGAGATGGAGCTATCTGCCAGTCGACATCCGATACAGAGGTTATACTCCACTTAATTGCTCGCTCTCAGAAGACGCGCATTATTGAGCGTTTTATCGAAGGTCTCAGACTGCTTGAAGGCGCTTATGCCTGGGTATGTCTCACCAATGGCATGTTGATTGGGGCACGTGATCCCGTGGGTATTCGGCCGTTGGTTATTGGTTTGCTGGACGGCGCGTACATCCTGGCCTCTGAGACATGTGCTCTTGATATTGTGGGGGCCGAATTCGTTCGGGAAGTGCAGAACGGTGAAGTGGTCGTTATCACCGAAGACGGCCTCGAAAGCCATCTTCCGTTTCCGCAGAGACCGGCAAGGCCATGCATTTTTGAATACATCTATTTTGCCCGACCAGACTCCATGGTCGGCGGGCGCAATGTCTATGAAGTCCGGAAGGATATGGGACGGCAGCTTGCTGCTGAAGCGCCGAGCGATGTCGATGTCGTTGTGCCTATCCCCGACTCCGGCGTTCCAGCTGCACTGGGATTTGCGGAGGCATCTTCCCTGCCGTTTGAGTTGGGTATTATACGGAACCACTATGTGGGACGTACGTTTATTGAGCCTGAGCAGCAAATCCGTGCCCTGGGCGTAAAGCTAAAACATTCAGCAAATCGTGGTGTCATTGCGGGCAAGCGGATTGTGTTGATCGATGACAGTGTAGTGCGCGGCACAACATCTAAAAAGCTCGTGTCCATGATGCGTGAAGCAGGTGCCCGCGAGGTCCACATGCGGATTGCGTGCCCGGAAATCAAATACGGTGACTACTACGGCATAGACACGCCAGATCGCAAAGAGTTGCTGGCAGCGACCATGAGCTGTGAAGAAATGCGCGCATTTATGGGTGCAGACAGCCTCACATTCTTATCCGTTGATGGACTATATAAGTCCATGGGATACGAAGGCCGCGATAACTCCATGCCGCAATTTACTGACCACTGCTTCACCGGTGATTACCCGACTCCGCTCACCGACGTTAAAGGCAACGAGATGTCACGCCAATTGTCTTTACTCGCGGAAGTACGTTAACTGCTTTCGTAGCAACCTTGTTTTCGTAGAAGCCTGGGCATTTTAACCCAGAAGCTGCTACTTGTGGCATAATCCAGTCATGCGAATTTGTGCCGGAGATTACGTAGTAGAGGCAGTTTCATGCGCGACGTTTTGTGTTGTATTGGCTTGGCGGCAGCAATCAGCGTAGGGGGCGGCTTTCGATTGTTCGATCAGGGGACGTCCGTGAGTGCGTTTGCGCCGTGACGCGGAACAAATCCTTGACTAATTTTGGTCAGTTGGCAGTGAATGCCCAGGATTTGCGGTTTGTATTGCCCCCAAGACAGTCTGGTAGCGCAAGAACATTCGCTTATTTGCAGAAGATTGATTCTGATGGTCTGGGTCAAGCTCGTCGGGTGAGCTATTCGGACGGCACCGATGAGGCTATCCGTGCAGCGCTTGCGGATGACTCTGCGGTAACATTTTTTGTTCAGTTTTCTGACCCAAAGAATGAGCGTTTCCAGCTGATTAAGCGGCTCGGAGGGCATATTGTTCCGGTGGTTGACGGGACAATATTGAAGCAGCGCATCGGCGGGCAGTCTGTCTATTTCGCGCAAGACACTGGTATTTCGCAGCAACCACATCTTTGGAATTGGGTTGGCAAGCGTGTGATAACTGCCTGTACGCCGATGATATTGATGACAGGCAACTCTAATCGCGTTGAAGGGATCGGAAATCGGCGCGAACATGAGCGACTGATTGCGATTCTCAGAGGGACGGAACGTGATCAACTTGTGCCGAGAACGGACCGCTTCAGAGCTATCGTGCAGCGCTCGAGTGAGATATCGCGTCGTGCCAAAGAACATTTCATCAGATTGTCCGCAGATGCAAGGGAGCGCGCGTTGCCTTTGCTGGAGCGCGCGTATCGCAGTGCACGCCGTGGAATCCATGAGATGATCTTAAAAGCACGGCCCCAATAGGCAAAGTGTTGTGCCGTTCTTTATTGCGATGACTTGACGGTCGCGCTGGATTGTGGCTCGTCCCTGCAGTATCAAAAGCATTGCTTTGTCTGACTCGATCAAAGGTTGTAACTGCCCTGAGTTGCGTCGTTGTTAGTGGCGGTGGATTTTCAAGAGATACGATGGCAAGTGCTGCAGGTTCTCATCTCAACCGGGGATGACTTGAGCAGCAGTTAAGCCAGGGCCAGCGAAATGAACAAATTGGACTTCAGTGACAAACTTGCTCTTGTGACCGGGGCATCCAGAGGTATCGGTCGGGCTGTAGCCTTGGAGCTCGGCAAGGCAGGCGCCCATGTGATTATTGCAGCTCGCCGAACAGGAGCGCTAGAGGATCTTGACGACGAGATTCGGAGCGCCGGCGGTACCGCGACCCTTGTTCAACTGGATCTTACGGCTGGCGATAAAATTGATCTCCTTGGACCGACAATCTATGAGCGATGGGGCAAGTTAGATTTGGTTGCTGCTTGCGCCTCTATTTTGGGTCCAATTTCACCGNTGCCGCATATCACGGAAGNTACCTGGGACGCGGTCATGACCACCAACTTGGATTCGAATTGGCGGCTTATTNGAAGTATTGATCCATTGATACGAAAGGCCGAAGCGGCGCGTGTTGTATTTGCGACATGCGCGGAAGCAGCCGGGAACCTTGGGTATTGGGGTCCTTATGCTGTCTCAAAAGCAGGATTGGAGGCGCTGGTTAAGACTTACGCTGTTGAGATGATGAACACGCCTGTTCGCGTCAATCTCATCGACCCGGGTGCGGTGCGTACAGAGCTGCGTGCCAAAGCCTTCCCAGGCGAGGATCCCAAGACNTTACCTCCGCCTGAAGATGTTGTGCCNCTGTTTTTGTCAGCCCTTGCCCCCGAGTGTGATGTCAGCGGCGAAACATTTCGGNGTAANGCAGCGTGAGCCAGGTGCTCGGCACTANCATCGACGANTAGCCACACACTGCTTTGGGCTGAGTGGCCGTTGCCGNTATATTTGCTCTTAGCCCGATGCCTCCAGCACCATTCCGTCGTACGCCGGTTCGATGCCAGGGGGCAGTTCGTTGCAAAGCGTGTCGTAGTCGAGTTCGACATTCAGGTGTGTGAGGACGGATCGCTTGGGTTTGAGGTGGCCAATCCACTCAACCGCCTGTTCGACGTTGAAGTGACTGATGTGTTGTTGATAGCGCAGGGCATCAACCACCCAGACATCCAAGTTCCGCAACAGCTCTTCGGACCCATTTTGGAAGCCGCTAATATCTGGCGAATATGCCAGATTGCCTACTCTNAAACCTANAGATGGTATGTGGCCATGCTCTTGAGCAATCGGTGTGATCTGCATTGGACCCGCATCGCCGGTCACAGTGATCACTTCAGGGGGATGGATCGTGTTGGCCGNTAGAATAGGCGGGTAATCCTTTTGTCCGCCACCAGCAAAACAATAGCCAAATCGCTTCGTGAGACTGGCACGTGTTCTTTNGTCAGCCCATACCTCTATCCGGCTGCGCATGCGATAGGCGAGAAAGCGAAGGTCATCAATGCCATGGGTATGATCAGCATGTTCGTGCGTATAGAGTACTGCGTCGGTCTTTCGGATACCTGCCGCCAACATCTGAGTGCGCATATCCGGCCCTGTATCAATCAGGATGGANGTTCTTTTCTCGCCGTCTATCTTTTCGATAAGAGCTGAGCATCTTAGCCGCCTGTTTCTGGGATTNTTCTTGTCGCATGCCCCCCAGTCTCCGCCTACGCGAGGGACACCGCCTGAAGATCCACATCCTAGAATTGTGCAACGAATGGTCATGCTACGTCCGGTCTCCCGATGGCTGCGGGCGGCACNTTATCGAAGTATCGCAGAAAATTCTCAGTTGTAGCTTCTGCGAGTTCCTCAACGGTGACATTCTTCACAGATGCCAGAGTCTCAGCTGTGTAGCGGACATATGCCGGTTCGTTGGTNTTGCCTCTGTATGGCATTGGTGCAAGGTACGGGGCATCTGTTTCAACAAGCAGTTGGTCGAGCGGCACTGAAGCAGCGATCTCGCGCAATGCGTCAGACTTCTTGAATGTGACGACNCCAGTGAAGGAAACAATCATACCGAGGTCGACTGCTGTTTTTGCGAGNTCTGGTCCGCCAGTATAGCAGTGTAAGATAGCCTTGAATGGTCCTTTGGCGTATTCATCTTTCAGGATCGTAGCGGTATCTTCGTCGGCATCACGCGCGTGGATCTCAAGCGGCAATCCGGTTTCGCGCGCCGCTGATATATGGNGTCTAAAANCTTCGGCTTGTCCTTCTCGGGAGCTGTGTTGATAGTAATAATCTAAGCCGGCTTCACCGATTGCAACCACTTTGGGATGCTGGCTGAGAGAAATGATTTCAGCGACAGGGATATCCAGTTCTTCATCCGCANAGTGCGGATGGGTGCCGACCGAGCAGAACACGCTCGGATAGGNTTCAGCGATTTTGAGTAGTNTGTCGAGCTCGCGAATTCTGGTCGANATCGTAACCATACCGGAGATGCCGTTGTTATGGGCGCGTTCTATNAGACCGTCGAGNTCATCTGCGAACTGNGGAAAGTCTAGGTGNCAATGATGATCGACAAGAATNCCTTTGCCCACGTGAACTNCTCCGAATTCCCANCGCCTGCATCGTCAGCATAANATGNCATCAAGCCAGATGCAGCGCGCCATNNTTGAGGAGNCANNTATAGAGACNATTTGCGGTTGCGTCCGGATTACATATCAATTTGTCCCAGGCGGCTAATCAAATGGGCTGGGCATAAGAAGTTCCCGCAGACTGTGATAACTCAATCCACGGGAGCAGGCTGTGTGCGAAGCCTAGCNTAGGCTTTGACGAGGTTCTGAAGCATCTGCTCGAGATACTCGTCGGCTAGGGCGTGGAGCTCGTCATTCGTCCGGTCCTGAATTGGATGTGGTACGAACACGTATGCTGGATCTGTACCCAAGGCCTTAGCCTGGGCTTCGGCGGCTTGTTCGAACTCTGTTGTTGCAATTCCAACTGTTGGAATGCCGCGATTTTCTAAGTCTGCCATGTCATGCGTACAGCACGACGTGCATGAGCCTCAATCACTTAAGGCTTCGATGACCACATCAACTTCAGTGGCAATCTGTTGGGATAGAGCCGTTGGNGCTGGTCGCGTATTGGTTGGCTTAGCGTAGCGCTTCACTTCGTGGCCACGTTCGCTAAGGCGTTCCTCAAGGCGATCAAGGAANACATCGCCTTTGGTCTTCGCAATATCGAGAAGTCCGATCTTGAGGCCCTCGAGGCTTTCCGGTCGCGCCAGTCGAGGACGGGCCGCGACTGAACGTTCGGCGGTTGGATCCAGAATAGTCGTCAAGGCTTGATCTCCTTTGTTACAGGGGCAGACCCCTTTTCACCGCTTGCGAGCCAGCCGCCAATAATGCCGCTGAACATACCAGCCCCACCGCCGGCACGGACAATCATGAGGCCGCCGCTACGAAACTTGTTTGCCATTTTTCCCGAAGCAAACNCAGTTGTTCCCTCTGNTATTCCGTCAACGCCAGGCATGATCTCGTCAGCCAACGTTTGGGTGCGTTGGTAGAGTTCGTCATAAAGCTTCTGCTTACTCCACCCCGCCTTACGGAATGTGCGTTCATGTTCTGGCGAGATCACGATGAGTGCGTCNGCACCAGCGTAGAGTTTCGGATGATGGAAAGCTTTCAGGCACTCAGCAAATGACTGTGCGAGGCTTTCTGGATCACGGGACTTCTGGTCAACCACCCCTTGTAAGCCGAAACCTGCAAAGACGGTGACAGCGCTTCTACCTTCAGTGATACCGCGCTCGGTTGCGAGGNTTTCCCATTCTGAGCCTTCCTCGTCTTCGGCAAAGCAATAGGTGAGCTTGCCGGGATTTCCGAGTGTGGCGCGATCAACCTCTTGCGGCCGTCCACCTCCAACATTCCTGATAACGAGTTGTAGGGCCCGGCCGATAGTATTGTTCGCACGATTGCCCTGCCCCAGCGCGTTGCCCTTCGCATTCATTCCGATTGCGCGCCGTACCGGACCGTTCACGATCACGACTGGACCGACATACATTGTGGTGGCGAGTACGCCGTGCATTGCGAATGGTTCGTCCAGAACAGCTTCAACGGCAGCAATGACCACCGGGAGATATTCCGGCTTGCAACCAGCCATGACAGCGTTGATAGCAATTTTCTCGACTGTGCAATCCGCTAGATCGCTTGGCACNTTGCCAATAACTTCTTGGGGATCGCGAGCGGTNCCGCNCAGCATTCGGAGAACGCGGGCCTCAGTTGGTGGAACTAGGGGAAGTCCGTCCGACCAGCCACGATCAAATAGTGCCTCGATCTCATCTTCCTGCTCACCAAGTTCAACTTTGCGGCTCTTGAGGCCTGTTTCACCGTGACGTACGAGGAGATCTTCAATCACACCGGGTTCAATGTTCTTTGAGCCGCAGCCAGGTCTCAGATCTGGNAGCTCTTCTCCGAGTGTTGCAAGGCCGGTGAGTTTGCGCCACTCTTCTTTGTGCCAGCCGTAGGTGCGGCCCACTTCCTTGCCGTCTTGGCGCCGAATGATCGTTGGAACAACTTCGATTTTCAGTTTGTGCGAAACGTCGAGGCTCTTGTCGTGTTCGTGGGCGACGCTTTCCGGGAAAGCTGGATCGTCCTGACAATAAACGGCGAGAGAGGTGGCCTCTGCTAGGGTTGCAAGTACTGGTTCAGTCAATTCGCACGTTGGGCAGTCNCGCTTTACCACGGCAACGAAGCCTGTGTNGGGCAAGTTCATGCGCTCACGTCCTCTTTCGTCTGATCAATCTNAGAAACTTAGCTCTTTCCCGGACCTGCTTCCATTGAAACGCACTGTCCATCTTCGAGCTATTATAGACTTGATGGTAAGCGGACGGTGAGATGTCTGTCCTGCAGGTTTATGCAGTTGCAGTTGAGACTTTGCGAATACGCGCCATGGTATCGAGGAGAAACTGGGTTTTATCCAGATTCAGGGTTTTGACGCGCTGCCGCTCCNGCTGCAGTTGCTCCCANAGCTCGACCCATCGCGTGACAGCTTCGGCTGGAATGATAGTGTTTGCCAGTCTTTGATCCATCTCTGAGCTGCCTCCACCGACACGCGCTTTAATCAGATTTGCCATGCGCTCGAGCATTAACTGGAGGAATAGTTCGTAGCTGGTCTGCATCTGGGCTGATGCGTATTTCTCCGCTNTCAAATGCNAGCCGGACCAGGGATTNGTGCNCAAGATGGAGTTGTAGAAGTCTGTCACNGATTTCTCGACTGCCGCGCCGTCTCCCGTCGCGAGCGATAGTAATCGTCTCACACTGCCCATCGCCGTCGGAAGAAGNTGGAGTAGTGCATTTCGATCAATAGCAATGCCANCGGATTCGTTGACTGATTGCATTGCTGCATCNATGAGATCGTCNTCGTTGAGTGGTTGAAGATGNAGTAGGCGGCAACGCGATCTGATCGTCGGGAGCATGCGACCAAGTNCATTGACAATAAGAAGGAACACAGTCCGCGTTGGAGGCTCTTCGAGCGATTTCAAAAGGGCATTGGCGGCATTGATGTTCATCTCATCAGCGCGATCGACTACAACAATCCGCCAATGGCCGCCGGCCGCTTTGTGGGTCAGGAAATCCTTCAAGCGACGGACGTCGTCAACGGTGATTGCTGTAGGGAAGCGCTTGTTTTTTATGTCGTAGCTGCGCCGGATCGAAATCAGGCCCGGATGGGAAAGCGTCAGAACCTGCCTGTTGGCAACGCTACTCGGTTGGACCTGGAGACCATCGCCTCCACCTTCCCGCTCGTCCNTGAAAGAAAGGAGATACTTAGCCAATCGATAGGCGAATGTCGCTTTACCGATGCCTTCCGGACCGGCAATGATCCAGGCATGGTGGACCTGATCTTGAGCAGCAGATTCTAGAACAGAAGCGATGGCTGTCCTATGACCGAAGAGGTTCTTGCACTCTCTCGGATGCGGAAAGTCATTGAGCCGGTCTGCTTCCGGGTAGACTTCTATTTCCGCGACGCTACTCCGTCGTGCCACCCTACCTACTCCTTCAATAGGCGCTCATGGACACACTGCCATATCTGTTCGGCAATGTGAGGCTGTTCAGGTTCAGCATCGATGACGACGCAGCGCTCTGGCTCTGCTTGCGCGATGGCTAGGAAGCCCTGTCTGAGTGCTTCGTGAAATTCCTGGTTGCGGCGTTCGTAAGCGTCGTCACAGGCGTTCGCTTCTGCCTGTTGGTCTTTCTTTCGTTTCGCTACTCTGTCAAAGGCTCGGGTCACATCCAGATCCAGAATGAGCGTGAGATTTGGCGGTGTGTTCGCAATCACGAGACGCTCAAGTTGCAGCAGCATGTTTGTCTGTAGCCCGCCTGCCGCGCCTTGATACGCACGTGTTGAATCGGCGAAGCGATCGCACAAGACCCAGTTGCCGTCCTCAAGCGCTGGTCGGATGGTTTTCTCCAGATGATCGACTCGCGCGGCAGAGAAAAGTAGGGCTTCGGATAGTGGGCCGTGGTCGGGCGTCGATGGATCTAGAATAATCTGACGTATAGCTTCAGCGAAGTTTGATCCGCCCGGCTCCCTGGTTTCGATGCACCCGATACCAGCTGCCTTGAGGTTTTGAGCAAGCAATTTGCTTTGTGTGGACTTGCCGGTGCCTTCTCCGCCTTCAAAGGTTATGAAACGAGCTTGAGACATTGCTAGGGAAGCCAGCCAAAGGCCAAGTGGAACAGCGAGTCCAGCCCCCGACGCATCGTACCGGCGCGTTCGACATCCTCTGCCGCGTACAATGGAACTTTGTTTGTTGTGCCAGCCGTGCTCGTAACTTTCAGAAACGCAATTTTATCGCCCTTGGCGATCGGTGACTTTAGCGGAGTATCGTAAACCACTTCTGCTCGCAGCTTTTGATTTGCTGGGAAGCGCGGCAAGGTTACTTCGATATCCGATTGCCCAACTAAGGGAACGAAGATTTGCGAACCGCCCCAGACGCGGGCCTGACCTACGACCTGATCACCGTTGTAGAGCTTATAGTCACTGAAGCCTTTGAAGCCCCATTCAATGATGCGGCGGGCTTCCTTCCATCGGTTATTACTCGTCTTCATGCCGGCAATCACAGCAATCAGTCTGCGGTTCCCCTGGATGGCTGAAAGGACGACACCGTGGCCTGCTTCTTTCGTGTAGCCTGTTTTTAGTCCATCAACTCCGATGTCCGAAAACAACAGGCGGTTGCGATTGATGAACTTGTGGCGGCGATAGTTGAAGCGCGGCTGCGCGAACAGTTTGTAGAGTTCTGGATAGTTTCTAATCAGGTAGTCCGACAGAATTGCCAGTTCTCGAACCGACATGAGTTGTTTGGGATGCGGGAGACCGGTTGGATTGCCAAAGGTTGCACGTTCGAGGCCAATCATGCGCGCCTCTTCCGTCATGATCTTGGCAAAAGCTTCTTCGGAACCGGCTAATCCTTCCGCTATGGCAATCGATGCGTCGTTGCCTGACTGTACTATGATGCCCTGTAGCAATTCCGATAATGTCGCACGGTTGTTGATTGGTACAAACATCGCCGATGTGCGAGACGGGGCGCCGCCAGTTCGCCAGGCATGCTCGCTCATAACGAATTGGTCCTGAAGGCTCACTTTACCTTCCTTCAGAGCCCGAAACACGACGGCTAGTGTGACCAGCTTGCTCATGCTGGCTGGCGGAATCAGATCGTCCGCGTTTTTTTCATACAACGTGTTGCCCGATGCAAATTCTATCAGGATCGCACGCTTGGCTTTGGTCTTGAAGCCACCTTTTTGGGCGACTGCTGGTGCGGCTGCGATCAAATTCAGCCAGCAAAGCAACAGTGTTATCGGCCCATAGCGCATATTTGCCTCAAAGTATCGGTTGAACCTTGTCACTATCGGTATTTACAGCTGCAAAGTGCGAGTCGGTTCATTAATCTTAGAGTTAGCAGATGACCTTGCCCGTTGGGAGTCTTCCGGCCGGATAATTGTGCGGTGGTTGCGGTCTTGCCACGCAACAGGCTTGTTGATAAGCCACTAGTGCGGCGATCCGGCCGCAAGTGAGACTTGAGCTGGCTCGTAAACACCTTTAAGGGTCGTTTCCCGCACACGGAATAGTGCGATCTGCACTTGGTTTGCAGGTGACGGAGGGGTGGCCGAGTGGTTGAAGGCACCGGTCTTGAAAACCGGCAGGCGTGAAAGCGTCTCGTGGGTTCGAATCCCACCCCCTCCGCCAGATGGTTTCTGTAACCTGTTGAATATATTAGACTATTTCCCGGCATCCATCAAGCGTTCCCACATTTTCTCCCACATCTATGCCGTGTTTGCGCTTCAAACTAGTGCGCACCCGCACGATCATCCACGGACAATAGCAGACGCTCCAATGCACTCGGTGCGCGGATGGTGCTATCACNGCTCGCCATGGTCCGCCCGGTTTGCAGGACGGCTCAGTCCAGACCGCTATCGGGCAAGCGGAGACCATACTCGGGGCACNTGCGAATGCCGGCGCCTGAACTACGATAGTTGCTTTGCGAAATCATTCGCACGTCGGGCCAATGCCCTAACTTCGGACATCAACAANAGGTGCTCTTGAGTTCGGTTGCCATGCTTGTATGCGCCATTGCGAGCGCCTTCTGGAGCGCCGCCTCCAGCACCATGCATGCGGCAGACCTTCCAGCCGCGCACTGCCGGATTTCGGCATTGTTGCCTCGTTNGCTTGCTTTTTGCCCTGCATCTTGGAGCAGCATGCGCACTTTGCATGGGGTTGGCGTCAGTTTTTTTGGCCATCCCGCCCCCCGGTTGTCGAGACGTTTCCAACGATCGCCTGGCCACCATCGTTGACGGTGACATGCTTNACNATGACNCGTTGCTCNCCGCCNGANCGNTATTTCCTNANTGCCTCCATCTGCATCGCGAACGTGCGCATCAGGCGACTGACCGTCTTTTCCTGAACTTCCAACTGCGGAATTAGGTCAACGTTGTTCATCATTCGGACGTGGCGCATGGCGGCCATGTGGACGACTGCCATCTGTGACGCCAAGATTGCCTCAAGCTCGTTCGTTGGCCTCACGGCCCCCACGATCTGTAGGGCGTAGTTCAGATCGCTCGATTTGGGTGTTGAGCCAACCTTCGTTCCGTTGATGAGTTCGTTCATCATCGATGCAACGAACGAGCTTTCACCGTCGCCGAGGGATTGAACTAACTGTTTTGCAGCAGCCGTTTCATCCTTCTCATCGAATGCGATAGAGATCGATCCATCTTCCTTCTCGACGACTTTCATCCGGGGCGGTTTGGGTATGCGTTTGCCCCGGTCTTCGGAATCGACCAATTGGGAATCGCCCTGACCTTTTGGGGCAATTGCTGTTGCTCGTGCGTCTACTGCCTTGCCTTGCTTCATTTCGACATCTCCCAGATGAGCGGCAGGTCACGGAAGTGCGGGGCGAACCGACAACAGCGGCTCTGCCGCCCCGAGTTGTTTTCGCGAAGGACAGCATTGGAATCGGTAATCGCCAGAATTTCCCGACTGTGCAGGCGTTGGAGCAATCCCCCGTGTGCGGGCGCGAGCAAGTTCACTGAGAACAGGGAAATCTCATCACAACCCATGGCCACCAGCCGGCCGATCCACTGCCCGCGGCAGAATTTGATGCCGCGGTCGCATAAGAGCCTACATTCACCGCAACCGCTCCTCGCGTCACAGAGCCGGTCACACCAATTATCAATCATTCCTACGTGGAGCGATGATGCGTCTGCGAAACCGGCCTCCTGGGCCGCCAGCAGATCGGCTGATGAGCGGGGCTCACCACCACAGAACTCAATCACCGCGGCGCGCTCCTCGAACGTTCCGATTTCGAGGTCCGAGGCGCTGCCTATCCTGCCTATTCTGTTGGCTGTATAGGCAGAATAGGCATCATAGGCAGCGGGCGCGTGGTCGGATTCCAAGGCCCATGGGTCAAATTTCGAGATTCTCATCATCCGATCTCCCGTAGATCTGCCATGCTTCTTTGCGGTGTGCCCCGTTGATGCGCCGACCGTCTTTTGCGCGGATCAAGTAGCCATGCTCCTCCAGGGTGGCGATTATTCTTAGTGCCGACTTCCGATTTCGAACCGCAGTGATCGGGCAATCATTGTAAATGGCCGCTGGATAGACAGCAGAATGCTCCCAGCGGTGTAGCAGCCATTCCCAGACGCGCGCCGCCAAATTCAGATGCTTGGATGCCAGCGCTTCGCCTCGCAGCCGGAGGGCCTCGGCAAGATAGTGATGGACCAAACGCGCCGCGTTCGCCATATCTTCGGCGCTTACCTGATTGGCTTGCAAATCTCTCCACATTGCAAACAGTCCAGCAATCCGCGCGGCGTGCTCGGCTGCCTTGTTCGCAAAGCCGGAAATCGAAGCGAATTCGCCATCTTCACCTAGTCGTTCCTCGACGTAGTCGTGCAGACGTATCCATATCTGTTCGGCTTCGTCCGATATTCTGAGAGTCCGCGGCTGTAACTCGTTCCTTGTCCCTGCTCGAATGGGAAGCTCTTGCTTCAAGAGCCGGCACAGCATTCTATGGTACTCATCCAGTCGATGTACTGCTTGTTGCCTTGGGACCGCGAAATTGCGTGTTCCGGCTGCGCTGGGTGGGGCGCTGACAAGGCAGCGCGAGAGCAATCCTTGTGAGACGAGAAGGTCATCACCGAGAAGCTGCAGAGAAACTTCCGGCTGAGCCATAAGGTGAAGCGACAACCTGCGTCCTGGAAGAATTGTTGTGCCGTCCGTGACGCGGACCCGCTTTATCGGATCTCCATCCCAGAGGCTTGAAAGTCCTGCTGCGGTGCGAAGCCGGTGATCTGCAGACATACCGTAGCGACCGATAAACGAGCCACCTTCGGCGGAATATATCCCCATCGATGGTTGCCCCACGGCTGTTAGCTTGCAGTAGCCCTCAAACGTCGGTTCAGGACAGACTAGCATGGGGATCAACGGGGCTTCAGGTTCGTCACCCAGCGCGTGAAGGTCATTTTCTGCTTCGACACGCTTTTTCTTGCTTTGGCTTTCCTTGAGGATTTGCTTGCGGTCCAAATCCCATAAAGCACGTTGATTGACGTACTGGAGATGATCGCGGTCGTATTGCTCTTGGAGCTGCTTCTCGAAATCATAAATCAGTTTGAGCGCATGACCATCGACCGCCGACTTACGGGCACCGGACTCGGCAATTGTGATCAAGAACAACGACAATGGCCGCCTTGATCCTGTCGGCAATCGAATGTCTACATGACCTTGCAGAACCAAGGAAAGCGCGCCAAGAACGGATTGCGCGCAGATGGCGAGGGGCGCATGTGTGTGTTCGTGAATTGCCCCCACGGCTTCCTGCAAATCTCCCAGCGCTTCAACCGGATAAGGCTCTTGGTCAACGTTCTCGCGTGTGAGTGGGCGCGGACCTTCATCGTTAAACGGAGAGCGCTGTCCCAAAAGTTTCCTGACTTCCGAAGTCATGCCTCTTTTCCCCGTGCCACATCATTGAAATCAAGGCCTTCAGGCGCTGAGACGGTTTCCACCATCCAGCCGGCAGCTGCGGCTCTTTGTGCGAGTTCGGACCCTGCTTTGCGGCCTGGGAGATCGCCGTCCATCGCGACGACCAGCGAGGCATTGAATTGCCGTGGCTCGGGAAGCCGCAGTCCTTTCACGCCAGATGTTGATAGAGCTGCCCACACCGCGAAGTCGCTTTCCGTCCCGCCACACAAGCTGAGGCCTGTCTCGATCCCCTCGCAGACGATCAAGCCTGAGTTGCCAGTTCTCAAACGGACGGCCCCACCCTTGCAGGGGCCCAACATCGCTTTGGATGGTTGCAAGCGGGATTTGACGGGACGGTGAGGTCCCAGGAAGGTCCGATGCAATCCGAGCTGGTTCCCATCTGTTCTCTGAACCAATGCGGTCATTGCTGGTAGCGAACATTCGGTAGGGTGTCGCAATGCTGAGTGAAATCTTAGTGTCTCGGGCAAATCGCACATGATCGAGCGAGATCGGAGATAATCTTCGGCTAGCGTTCCCTCAATGGATACGGATGTGTTCCATATCGTGCCAGCACGGTGCGCATTTGACGTTGCTGCTCTGGATGTAGTGTTGTCAACGATTGGAACATGCTCTGCTTTTGGGAAATGACCCTCTAGTTGTTCACGAACCGCGTGGTAGACGTCATCGTAGGCGCAGCCGGCATGGCAATAGAGCAAGAGCCTGCTCGCCTCACCGTCTGCAATTGACAGCGATGGCGAACGATCGCTATGGGCTGGGCAACGGGCGATACCATTTCTGCCAAACCATCTCCCGCCGAGTGCTTTGGTAATGGCTTCAGCGCGCATTGCCTGAACCCTCCGGTGAAGATTGCTCGGCGCTGGCCAGCCACTCTCTGATCCATTCGACCATGATGAGGCGGCGGTTCCCGATCTTCAGGCTACGCAATTGCCCAGATGCTATGCTGGCGTATATCGTCGTGCGTCCGACGCCGGCAATCTTGGCTGCGATATCAGGTGCGACCGCTAGAGGAGCCAGCGGCGGTTCTGTTTCGAGGATCGGATCGGCGTTCATTGTAGTCCGTCGCGTTGTGGTTGAATACGCGCGGATGGAACACCCAATTAGGTAGTCAAGAATAGGGGTGGCGTTCCTGACCAATTTTTGACCAGTTGGCGCCGGCCTGCCCCGACTTCAAAAACAAATAGTTTAGATGCAGGCTAACTGTCGCGACCGTTCGGTTGGCTGTCAGAGGGTGCCGCTCGCGAACCGCGAAAGGGTTGATAGTATGTTGATGGTATGAGCGGTGCATTCGCTAACATTCAGGTAGCTTGTCTTACAGCACGTTATGGCCGCTTTTGTTGCCATAGCGTCCTCATTACTCTCCGGCTGTTTTCTTCCGCACCTATCCCATTCGGTCATGTGAGCAAGTGCAACATCGCCGATCGTGGAGATGGCAGCAATGATCAATGAGCCGACATCTGAACTGCGCCGTTTTTTAGGTCTGATCGCTTTGATCGCCTTGCCGAAATGGCTGCGTTAACATTCGATCGAGGCGTTGTTCTTCAGGATTGCGTATGGCAGAAACACCAATTCTCATCGCGTCGTGGCCGCCATTGGGCTGGTCGCGGTAGGTACCAAACAGGCGATCCCACCAGGGTAGATTGAAGCCGTAGTTTGAGTTTGTTTCACAAATGACAACTGAGTGATGCACACGGTGCATGTCCGGGGTCACCACGATCCAGCGCAGAATTGCATCAACCCTTCTTGGAAGCTGGACGTTCGCATGATTGAACATCGCAGTCGCATTGAGCAGTATCTCAAAGATCAGAACCGCCAGGGCTGGTGCTCCAATTAGAAGGACGGCAGCCAACTTGATCGCAGCGGACAAGATGATCTCGATTGGATGAAACCGGGTACCTGTCGTCACATCAAATTCAAGATCGGCGTGATGCATGCGATGAAACCGCCAAAGAAGCGGCACAGCATGAAACATGACATGCTGGAAATAGATGACGAGATCCAGGATGACTACCGCAAGCAGCAATGCCATCCACTGAGGCACATGCCAGACATTCAGCAAGCCCCAACCATTGGCTTCAGACATGAGTGCAGCCGCAACGGCTCCGGTCGGAAACACAACACGAACAATGAGAGTGTTGATAACGACAACACCCAGGTTGTTTGGCCAGCGTAAAGTCCGTCCAAGCGACGTGGCACGGCGTGGAGCATAAATCTCCCAAACTGCCATCACCAGAAATACGGAAGAGAAAGCTGCCAGCCGCAAGGCTGGCTCGTATGCCAGAAGTTCTGTGGTCATGAAGCGTTTCTGTGTTCAATCGAATTATCCACGAAGCCAGTGGGTCCGATCGCAGTTGTCCTATTGAAACCGCTTGCGCAAAATGCCGCTTAGGCCGTCCACAATGGACACCGCAACAAGAATGACAATCAAAATCGCAGCTACTTGCGGATAGTCCAGCAGGCGCAGCGAGCCGACCAGTTCGGTCCCAATACCTCCTGCGCCAACCATACCCATCACCGTCGAAGCCCGGAAATTATACTCCCAGCGATACATCGTGACATCGGCGAATTGCGTGAACACTTGCGGAACCACGCCGTGCGCGATGACCTGAAGCGGGCTGGCACCGGCTGCCTGCGCAGCCTCGATGGGTGCAGGATGTGCATGCTCGATTGACTCAGCGAAGAACTTGCCAACCATGCCAATCGAGTGGAGTCCTAGCGCCAACACGCCGGGCAGCATGCCGAAGCCAACAGCGGCAACGAAAATGATCCCCATGATCAACTCAGGGATCGCGCGCAGTGTATTCAAGACCATTCGCGCCGCGGAATAGACAAATCGGTTCGGAGAGGTGTTCTTTGCCGCCAAAAATGCGATGGGGAGCGATAGCAACACAGCAAGTGTGGTACCGGCCACGGACATCGCAATGGTATCGACCATTGGCTGGATCCACTGCTGCCAGCGCGTGAAGTCCGGTGGGATCATTTCTGAGCCCACAACTCCTATCGCTGGTAGTCCCTCCGAGAGGCGTTCGACATCGAACATGCCGGTCGCCCAGAGGCTGACAAGAACGCCGAAGGCAACAAGTGTGATTTGCAAAGTCAGAGAATTGCGTCCGCGACGCTCTCGGGCCAGCAGTTCCGTAAACCGCGCCTGAGGGTCCGTTGGTGTTTTGAGCGTCGCGTTCATAAGTGCCTCTGCGCTTTGCAAAATTGTCAGTCGCCTTCGACCTGAGCGTTACAAGGGGGCCTGGCTTAGGACTAGTTTAGGACTGGCCGCCAACGCTTTTGCGGATGTCACGAATGATGTCGTAGTCGGCATCTTTGATTTCTGCGAAGCCATCGCCCTTGAACGGCTTCAGAACAGCGTCGCCATCCTTTGTGCCCTTCTTCAACGAATAGAAAGCTTCACGGATTGCCTTCTGTACATCTGCGGTCAGGTCTGTGCGCATAACCCAAGGGTACTGCGGGATTGGTGCAGAGTAGCCGAGAACTTTGACCTTGGCTTTGTCGATCCGGCCCTTGGCGACCAAGCGCTCGAAAATCGGCCGGCTGAGACCACCGACTTGAGCGTTTCCGCGCTGGACATTGACGGCAACAGCGTCGTGTGCACCGAGGAAGTTCTGCTTGTAATCTTTGCCAGGCTGAATACCAGCCTGCATCATTGTGAACTTTGGCGCAAAGTGACTGGACGTTGATGCCTGATCACCAAAAGCAACCTCGAGGCTCTTGCCCTTCATCTCTTCGATCTTCGAGATGCCGGCTTTTGCATTCGCGATAATGACAGCCTGATAGGTCGTTGAGCCGCCCTTCAAGCGCGCAGCAAAAGGCGCGATGTCGAGCTTGCCGCCCTTCATCTTGTCCTTGGCGATGGTGTAGCTGGCAGGGCCGAAGTAAGCGACATCTATTCGGCCGAAGCGCATAGCCTCGATCATCGATGAATAGTCGGTTGTGACGATCAGCTTGATCTTCTTGCCAAGCTTCTTTTCGAGATAGGCCTGCAGAGGCTTGTTATCCTGAATGACAGTTGCTGCGTTCTCGTCAGGGAGAAGAGCTACCTTGATCGTGTCCGGGTTGTGAGAGCCGCTTGCCAGCGCGGCAGATGCGGTGAGGATTACGCTACCAGCGGCCAAAGCGCCGGCAATTGCCTTGAACATTTTCATCATACTCGTCCCTCTTACACTTTGGATACCCTCCGATGCACCTGTTGCATTCGGAAGCTCATTTCGGTTCACGCTTGCGGGCGCGCACCGTAAATTTTCTCAAGAGCCGTTTCGTCCAGTTGGTCCGGCGGGCCATCGAAGACAATCGCCCCCTGCGACAGACCGATAATGCGGTCCGCAAACAGGCGAGCATATTCAAGCTGATGAAGGCTGATGATTGCCGGAATGCCATCTTGCTTACAGATACTTCGCAGAGTTGACAGAACGCGCTCTGAGGATGCGGGATCAAGCGATGCGACCGGTTCGTCCGCAAGGATCAGATCCGGCCTCTGCGCGATCGCACGCGCAATGCCAACGCGCTGCTGCTGCCCACCAGACAGGGCATCGCAGCGTTCAAGCGCCTTCTCGAGCAGATCTACGCGACTGAGGCACTCAAGCGCCCAGATCCGTTCATCCTTTGGCAGCGGGAAGAGGCTGCGCAAAAACGAGTAGTTGCCAATCCTGCTGAGCAGCACGTTCTGCAGGGCCGTCATGCGGGCGATGAGCTGATGCTGCTGAAAAACCATGCCTGTGCGAAGGCGATGTTGGCGCACAATCTTACGGGACTTAAGCTCGCCGAGATCACGCAAGATGACCGTGCCACGCGACGGCAAAACGAGCCGATTGAGGACACGCAGCAGCGTTGACTTGCCGGCGCCAGATGGGCCGAGAAGAACCGTCACTTCCTTGTTCGAGAATGTGAGATCAACCGGCTTTAGAGCGACCGTCTTGTTGGAATAGACGACTTCAACGCCAGCAAGCGCGAGAAAGACTTCATCAGTTTCGGGAGCTGTTTTATCGAGCACAACGCGCCTCTCGCATACTGCTTTGGCAACAAATCACTGAATCAGATCGATTGCATATCTAGATAGATCTGCTAGTTCAATTGTTGAAATTGATAGACTAGT
>NZGY01000112.1 GCA_002689605.1 Filomicrobium sp. | reverse complement strand
AACACCACACAACGACACATGTTTTGGGGGCGGAGGGCAGCGAGTCGGAGCCGCTGGAATTGGAGACTCTGCTGCAAGAAGCGGTTGACAGGCAGGTTAGCTAAACATGCATTAGGCAGGCTGCAGCGCTCGAGCAAGTTCACTCCTCCCACACCGCATTGGGAGCCTTTTGCACTTGTTGCAGCAGAGATGATGAGAAGAGATGGCGTAACTCAGGTCTATGCGACGGAGGTCACGGCCTTCCAGTCGAGGATGTCGCGATGGATGGCGGACAAGTTGACCAGCACCATGACGGACGAGGCAGACTACACTACGGGATGGTCATTTAGTTAAAAGCCGGCTACGCCTAAAAACCCAACTACCCCTACTGGGTACGGGCCCCCGGGTGCCCACACGTGGCACCCGTGGACCGCGGTTTTGGCCCGGTGTTCTTCTGCTGCTGCTCGCCTCGCCGTACACCTCAAAGTCTGGATGTCGCTTGCTGCCGCTAGAAGAGTTTGTCGTCCTCCGGTTTCGTCATCTGCCGTCCTCGTTTTCATCTGCTTCCACCACTCGACCTCCCCGTTGTTGTCTATCTATAATTTGGTACTTTGCTGGTCGTAATTCTCCGTCGCCCTCGCCCTCACCTCCCTCCGAAGTTGATGGCGTCGTGTTGATCGTTGTCATTGTCGTATCTCCTCTCCTGTTGTGTTCTCGTCGTGTGTCCCTTGTGCCGCCCATCGCCTTGGCCGCACTCGAACTCCGTCTTCCTTTGTCAATAGTCGTTGTCGTTGTCGAGTCGTCGTCGACTCCGTCGTCTTCGTCGTCGTCGTCGTCGTTATGGTCATCGTCGTCGTCGCCACCGTCGTCGTCGTTGCCGTTGTCGTTGTCGTTGTAGTTGTCGTTGTCGTTGTTATTGTCGTCGTCGTTATCGCCGTCTCCGTCGTTGTCGGCGTCGTTGTTGTCGTCCTCCTCGTCGTCGTCGGAGTCGTCGTCATCGTTGTTGTCCACATCCTCGCCCTCATCATCCTCACCTTCATCTTCCTCGTCGTCGTCATCCGCCTCATAGTCTTCGTCGTCTTCTTCCCCCTCAGCCTGTTCCTGTCGTTTTCTCGTTAATCTCCTCCTTCTCCTCCTACGATTTTCCTGTCTCGCCTCTTCTCTCCTATCCCTTTTTCGTTGTTGTAGCTTGCCCCTCCTTTGTTCCTCCCTTGTTCCTTTCTTGGCCTTCGCCCTCGCGCGTTTCTCCTCATTTCTTACCTGCACTCTGTGTCGTGCATCCATTGTTTTCCTCCGGTTGTCCATAAGGATTGAGTGTCGTCGGATCGCCTCCTCCCTACTCGAAGGTACCCCTGTTCTATCTACCGATCTGCTGCTTCGCTGTGCCCTGTTCTCCCTCGCTGGGCGTGATGCATGCATAGCAATCAGCTCCTTGATCCAGCCGCTCTGGGCCTCTTCGTCTGGAAGACTATCATCCCAGGATGGCTCCCCAGCTTCCGCAGCATACCCCTTTGTTGCCACCTTCTGTGTTGACCCCCTGCTTCCCGCCTGCTCCCGCCGCTCAACACCAGCGCTGCCGTCATCATCTCGCCTCAGCNCTGCCAACGCANCCTGTTGCCCTCTNCCGGCTCGTCTGAGAAAAACCCGCCTCGATTTTCGCGTCAANGAGCTNTGCCAGCTATGTCCAGCAGGGACCCCAGANACCATCTCATCANCCAAGCGTTCCTCCCTCATGTCTAGCTGATCTCCATCCTCATACAGAATTCTGTAATATCGTTGTCCCTCATGTAGTCCGAGGCATTCAGNCACCTTCCCAATGTGCCAAGTGTCTTCCTCTTCTTCCTCCCCCCCAAATGGTGANAGCACCGACCTCCCTACCAGCGACGACTTACCCAGCACATCGGTGGCTGTGGTCAGGTCTAGCTGTCTGTCTTCCTGTCGTCGGTCGTGTCGTCTACTCAACTTCGGCCGATGCTTCTGCAGGCTTATGCCGTAGCTCGCTGCTAGCTGTGATGTCTTCCGGCTCACTCGCCATCGTATGCCACGAAGCACCACCTGGCAAAGACTGTCCCCTAGTTCGTGGAAAAAGTTTTGTAGTCCAGTGTCGCTGATGTGGTTGCATCGTGATAGAAATGCGTGATGTAAGTCGGGCGCTGTTTCTCCCACTGCCAGCAGTTGTGCGTCACCTATCTTCGAGTCTGTCGCCCGCAGGGTCGTTTCCTTGCCTTGCAGCAATCCTTCCTTGCGGAGCCTCATAGTTCTCTCCTCCAAGGTCCGCCTAACTCCACCTTCGTCTTGTCCTACCAGGTAAATTACTCCCCCATACTCACCAGGTGCAGCCTGCAGCTGCTTCTTTGGAGTGTCAGCCATAAGTCTGGCCATCCGCTGTAACTCTTGTTGGCGCTCCCTCTTGGTCGATCTGGTGTATCCCAGAGGCCCCTTCTTTGTTGGCTGTCGAGTTGCCCTGCGTCGCCCCTTCATCCATCTCCTGTGTCGTGCTCTGCTCTCGTTCGTAGGCAGGCCATGATAGAGAGATAGGCCCTCCCTCAGTTGCATGTCTTTCCTCCACACCTGTTGATGCAGAGACATCACAGCCTCCATGCACATGCCTCCTATGTGACCGGCCATTTCATTAGCAACTCTGTTTTTCCTCATCCGCTCATACGTCGTGCGTGTCAATACTCCAAACTGCTCCCAGGGGTCCCCAGTCAATAGTGACGTCGCTAACCCAAAGTCGAATCGTGGAGATCCCTCCCACTGCTCGTATCCCATTACCGATGACGTACCCTTCATGTTCAGTGCCGCAGCGTAATCACACCACATGTGTCCGTTTTCCTCCTCGGTCCATTCCACTGTGCCAATAGCCAGCATGCTGACAGTAGCACCTATCGAGCTACGAGAGTCCGTCCTCCGCTTCGAGATGCCCAGACAGCCATTCCTCCACTCTGGGCAGAATGTGTTCTTACCCATCGTGAACATCACCACCTCATTCTCTCGCAGATCTGGGAGAGCTCCCTGCCACAGCATGATGGTCAGTTCACTCCTCTCCCTAGCTTTTCGCAGATCACTTTGGGTTGCTCTGCGCACCAGAATCGTCGTGCCCTCCGCCTGTGCCAGTCCCCCACGCTGTATCCCCAACGCCTCGCTTGCCACCTGTCCCCATTTCACCAGGTTCGTCGCATACGGGCACCACAGGCTTACCCCCACCAGAGTGTGCACGTGACACAAGTTTCTAATAGCTTCCAGCATCTCCTCTCTCATGCAATATGTCTTGGTCTTAGCTGCCTTTCTTGGTAGTTTGTTCCAAGCGTTCGCCATCCTGAAGACCGTTTCCTGTTGCAGGTTCGCATCCCTAATCCGGTGTGTGTTGTCATCATCATCAGTCCTCCAAACCTCCTGAGCTGCTGAACTCGCCGCAGCCACCAGGCGCCGCACTAATATCCACCAAACCCTCATCTGCTCATCGTGTAGTTGTCGTCCCCTACGTGACCATATTTCCTTATCCGTGTCCACCTTCGGCTCCTTACCCTTTGGTGTCTTCCCTATACTGTACTCTGGTCCGTCGATCAAGGCCCATCCACCTTGAAGTCCCTCCATGTGCGACTCACAGTTTAGGTGCTTTGAGCACTCCCCCTTAGAGCCTCGCAGGATCGCAATACCTATGGCCGCCAGGATCGTTTCTCCGCCCACTCTCTGATGCCTCTGCTCTGGATGTCGTTCCTCAAGCCTCTCCCATTTTGCTTTACTGCTCTTAGGATGGCCATAAGCCATCGTCTCCATAGACGGAAGGCGCTGTTCCCACCATTCCCTTGTGTACTCTACCCCTACTAGTAGTGTATCCATGTCTGCAAGGGTCTTCGCTGTACGTCGCAGTCGATCTTGCCCCAAGAATCCAGCACTATCTTCTGCGTCGCTGTTTTTCTCCTCCCCCTCGTTCTGCATCAGAACCAACTCCTCATTCTTGAGTGCCATGCCCCACATTGCAGTGTAGTCTGCCTCGTCTGTCATGGTGCTGGTTAACCTGTCCGCCATCCATCGCGACATCCTCGACTGGAAGGACGTGACCTCTGTCGCGTAGACCTGAGTTTTTCCGTCTCGTCTCATCATCTCTGCTGCAACAAGTGCAAAAGGCTCCCAATGCGATGTGGGAGGAGTAGACTTGCTCGAGCGCTGCAACCTGTCAAGTGCATGTGTAACCTGCCTGTCAACCGCTTCTCGCAGCAGAGTCTCCATATCCAAAAACTCCGACTCGCCGCCCTCCGCACCTAGAACATGCATCGTTGTGTGGTGATGCCACTGCCCCCTCCTGAGTCCCGATACATGCACGGTGTGTGCCGTACCCCTGCAATCTACCAACCATTCTCCTGAGTTGTTGGATCTTTTCGCCAGCCTGCATGTTTCCCACTTCAGTTTTTCGTCATCAGCGACCAAACATTCTGCCCTCGTACCCGCCTGCAATTCCGGTTTACCCCACTTGCAGACAATGCACGCCCCCGAGTTTGTTGTGTCCCATCGCTGTCGATCCGTCTCCGTCGCTAAGGCCCCTCGCATCAGCCTACTTGCGAAGCGTCGTACCTTCGTGGCCTTCCTTCCCTCCGCCCACCTGGTGTTGCTGGATGTTAATACTCCCTCCCTTATCTGCCTTCCTTGCTTCTCCACGTTCCGCCACCTATCCTTGTGTAGTGTCTGGAGCTGCTGCATTATCGCCTTGTTCTCCTTGCCGTCTATTCGCCAGCCACGCGAGTCGAACAGCTCCCAGTCTGCGCAACCCTCATTCCATCCGCTGAGGTTCACGTGATGCTTCGCCAGACCCCATGCCTCCCCTGCCGCCCTATCCACAACATCTAAGTCCACTCTGTAGTCATCCCTTTTCCTACGTAGCGTGAGGTGCGATCGTTGGTGTGTCGCCCTGATTCTGGATCCGCGTGCATGCATTCTACTAATGGCGTTAATCAGCCAGATCTTCAGCGATCTATTCGGCCATCCTTCTGTTTCTGGAGTGTTCAGCATCTCGCTGAGCCATTCATGGTCTCTGTAGTGATCNACTACCGATTCATTATCTCCAATCCAGTGAACNCTCGTGTTGGCCGGAATCTTGGTAACCAGTAGANTCAACATCATCATTTCAGCAGCGTAGGAGTGCAAGTCCTCGGGCCTGCCNGACATTTTTACCATCACTATCTCTCCTGTCTCCTTCATAAACATCGCTCCGCCAGCTCGTCCTTNCTTAGCAGAGCCATCCGTGAGTACAGTACATTCACCATGTGGCCATGTCTCGAAAGAGATATCTTCAATCGTTCGTTGCCCCTCCCCCTCCCATCGATAGAGCCACGTTTTGTCGTTCTGCCCCATCCACTCCTCNCACTTGCGATGGTAGTCAGCACAACCCNGGTGCACACGTCCCTGTCNACGGCGTTGCCACGATTCTCCTTGACCACAGACCTCGCATTTCCATTTCCTGGTGCCCTCACCCTTCTCCTGCCACGCCTGCTCCACTGATTGNGTGTGCGATTCCCATATCCTCCTCGTTACCCCCACCCCCCTTGTTGCAGTCGTTCCTTCCCTTGGAGCAATCAGTCGTTGTGACAGTCTCTCCTCGTCTGCCCACACNGTCGCGTACTCCCCATCGTTCCGTCGTACCAAACGTGGAGATACACNCAACAATCTTCCAGTCAGGTGCACTTGCAAGGTTCGCCGTTGTCCCCTGTTGATGTAGACTCCTNTCAGCCCCTCCCCCTCGCCTGTCATCTCCTGTCTCACCCATTCACGGACCACNAGCATGTCATACCCATCGACCACCTGNGGTTGCATTGCGTCATGATTGCCAGGGCTACATGTATTGTTTCTGCAGGCCTGACACGATTTGGTCCCATTACCACCCAGTTTATCGATGCCTTGCACCAGTATTGCCTGTGCCCCCACCTCTGCCTTGCCGTCCACCACCCGCACTTCGTTCGCCAGTGCAAATTGTCCAACCCGCAGTCCTGCTGCCAACCCCCCCACACCCCTCGTACTCGCACTAGTGCAGAGCCCATGTTGTTTTAGTGCCGTCGTGAGTAAGTGCTGCATTCGAGCTTTCCTGGCAACGTTGTTGTCCGCTCCCTGCCATCCCTCTGGCGCTAGAAGTTTTGTCCCCTGTCTGTTCATGACCTGACCCAGCCAAATAAGTCCATTCTGTAGTCTCCACTCTTTGTCCTTCAGCGTGTCNACCTCCCTAAGTAAGTCTGCAATTCTCCAATCCACCGTTCTGCCACCATCCTTCAGCTTGCCATGAGTGACGCTCGACTCTCCCCTCCTCCATAGTTCCCTTCTGTGGAAATGGAAGCCAACCTCTGCCAGGGCAGCCTCCACCCGCTCCGCNACTGTATCATCACTCGCCGCCTCGTCTCTATTTACCATCCTGCATCTTCCCCAGGGCATGGTGAGACCCCACCTGTTTGCGTGCTGTATCCCAGACCACTCTACTATCCTCCTCGTGTCGGTNCTCATCGGTTGTCGAAGTTCACGAAGGAACCCTGTNATTGTCGTCTGCACCCAGATATCCCGTAGAGATGTTAGATTTTCCCCCAAGTGATCCTTCATGTACAGGTGATGTCTCGAATTTGTACTCCGTTCTCCCATCTTGTGCAACGCCGCTCTGGATATTGCAATGTCCATCTTCCTGGTTGCCTGCCTCATCCCCTTCGTCAGAGGGCACTTCGCTCTTGTCCTGCCCCCCAGCACTGAGCATGTAATGTACATGAACTCATGCGCCATCACCGACTTCCGCTGAAGCATTCTGAGGTCTTTCATGTTCTCCTCCATCAGTAACTCCGCCCCCTTCGTTGATGTCAAGTCCATGTTACCATAGAAGCCCAGAAATCTCTTGGTCTTGTCCCTCGGAACCACCGTTATGCTCTTCATTCCACCACATGTCGGATCATTTATCTCTCCCACTGCAGTCTCACTCTGTCCATCACTCCGTCTCTCCCAGCATTTGTCCGCTCTGAATGCACCACCGCCTCCAATCTGTACGTTGGTGAAACCTTGCACGTGTCGTCGTATCCCCTCGCCTGTGCAGCTATAGCCATTTCTGTCGTCTGCATAGTGGATGCGTGATACGTTGGTTGTGTACTGCCCCTCTCCTATGATGTATGGATCGTACTCCGGCATCGCAGTCGCCACTGCTGAGTCGTTTATATTTGAACTAGTGGGCGCCCCCACCCGTCCTTGTCCAAGTCCCTGCTGCGGTGGGTATAGCCTCGATCTTCCATAATATGTGCGCACCCTCATCGGGCCAGCCATCACCGCAGCCTTCGCTGCTATCAGTTGCGTCGGAAAACCCAGCCTGCGCTCGCACAGCACCATCGTCTCTGAGTGAACTGTATCGAACCAGTGCATTGCATCCATCGACGTCATGTGCAGCGTCTTCNCGTTGAGCGTGCTATCCTCCATTATCAGCTCATGCATCAACGCAGCTGTGTAGACGTATCTCCCTCTGTGCCATGCAAACATCCAGGGATGGACCCGATTTTTTGAACTAATTTTTATCTGCATTAGGAACAGTACATATTCCAGTATCTTCGATGCTGCAGTATTGAGCCCAATGGGTCTGAGATTAGGTGATGCCATTGTTGTATTGTCGATGTAGGTCGGCTTGCTGCCATCCTTTGGCAACCATTTTANGATCGTCTCCATCATCTCCCTGCTCAAATCCTGCTTCTTGATAGCAATGCGCATGTACTCGGAGAGAGACCTCAATGTTTTCTCTGGCAGCGATCTGTAGAGACCAGCTGTCAGAAAGTCATGACCCGCGGCCGCCTTCCTCTTCACCAGCAGTAGCGCCTTCTTGAACACGTCCCAAAAAGGGCCTGGCTCCATCAGCTCGTTGAACNTCCTCTGCTTGATCGGGCACACGTACTGTCCAAAGCCATCGTTGTTCTCTCTCGCTGCCTCCCTCGTTGCATCTAACCCCCAGACCCCTCTCATCTCGCTAACCACCTTCGACGCATTCTCTTGTGTATTGTCAAAGAAAGCTGCCGACGTCAGCGGCAGAACTGCTAGAACCTCGTTCCTGTCCGTCATTGCTTGCCTCTGATCCCTNGATAACCACATGCTTCGCATCCATCCCATGGCTGTCTCCCTGGCTTCGTCTATGAAGCTGACCTGCGTCTCAGATGCCAGTGTTTCGTCCACCGCCCTCTCCGCTTCCTCTCGTCCATGCCTTTTCCTGAACCATACCGTGAAAGGGGGGGAGGCAACNTGTGCAAGCCCCAACACCTCCTTCCTCCTTCGCAACCAGACGCTNTCCGAGTATGAAACCGTCCACCTGTCACCTCTCGTCGAAGGAACTCCATCATGCTCTCCTATGACACCAGCCGCCCTCCTCGACAGAGTGTCCTCCCTCCAGTGCTGATATCCCGCCCTCGACGCCATGAGCTTGTGGACTGCTCTCTTCGTTGTGTCATCTATCCCTTCTTGCCACTGCACCTCTACTATCCTGTGATTTTTTATCGAGCTGAACCACCTGCATGCCACCTCCCTCGCCTCCTCCTTGACTACTTCATGGTCCGTGCTGATTTGTGTGGTGCCATCCCGATGGATCACAGCTGCATATGGGTCCTTGTCGTCGCTGTACCTGCCTAGTCCTCTGTTGACGACCCGTTTCCAGTCGGTGTTACCATCCTCCTCCTGTTTCCTCCAGATACGTCGCCTTCTCGCCCTGTATCTCAGAGATTTAACCATCTCAGGGACACGCTCACTCACCCGCCTTGCAATTTCTTCCCCACTCCCACTCAGATCAAAGTCCACAGGCAGTCGTCTGCACTTTTTCGCCCTGTCCTTCTCCAGACTCGTCAGGTCTCGATTCCCTCCATCTGTAAGCCTACGTAAGCGTATCAGCGCCCGCATCATGTCACGAGTTTTCCCAGCAACCTTATCCCACCATGGTCTGTGCCGTCGTGCACCACCCTTCTTGAATATTTCCCTTGCAATTTCTTGCATTCTCCTTGTGAGCTCCGCGTACATGAATCTACCAACCCCTTCCCAATTGTCCCATGTCGGCACCTCCACCGAAATACTTGCCGCACGTTGTTCCCATTGTTGTGACTCCTCCTCTGACGGTTTCATTGCGTTAAACCATCCTTTTGGTCGTATTCGTTGCAGTTTTGTGACCCCATGGTCGCCACCCAGCACCTGCATCTCCACCATTACTGGCCTGTGGTCACTGTAAGGTCCCTCTGGCCAGTCCTGCAGAATATCCATCTTGATGCCTGCCCGACGAATTCTCCACCTCCCATAGTCAGCCCACACCAGTGTCCAGTCAGGTCTTGTTCTCGGTTTTTCCGCCGATTGCCTCCTCGTCCATGCACCCCCAATGCCCATCTCCTCCAGAGGGTCCACGAAGTTCCCCGTCCTCATCGTACGATTCCACAGCTGTTCTGCAGCATCCTCCCTTTTCTGTTTCTGTGCATGACCTCCGCCCCCCTCCACCCCTAGTCGATCCGAGCGCCTCTGTGTATTCAGGTCGCCAAGCATCATAACCAGGGTGCATTTCTCTTGCATCCTCGCCACCACCTCCAATGCCTGTGATAGGCTCTCTGACCACTTGCTATCCGGTTGAGAAGATTGTGGTGCAGGTTGCCCCCAGTGACTGACTACCCCCACCTTACCATTCCTCGTACAGAAGGTTGCTCCCACCGTTCTCCCATCCTTTGTCATCACAGGTTGACCCCACCTCCTGTCCTCCCATTTCTGTCGCCACATTAGCGCCACCTTGTCGTTCCCGAATCTTCGCCATCCTGTGTCCTTCCATTCTTTTTCCGTGTTTTTCTCCTGCCCCTTCTCCAGTGGTTTGTCTCTCTGTACCCATAGCTTCTTGTGCATGTTTGTTGGCCATCCTGTTTCCTGTAGCGCCAGAAANTCAAATGGTGTCCTCCTGAGTCCNTCTCTNGTNTCTCCTGATCCTGCNACCTCATTGAGAAGGTATTCCAGTTTNTCACCTCGTATGCCNCCTTTAGANGACTGGTTGTTCTGTCCATTCCACGTCGCCGCCCGTATCCTGTCGGACAAATCAGAGAATTGCCTCGTCCAGTGCACATCCTGTCCGTAGCCCCTCCANCCCTCCTGCAGTATTTTCCTATCGCCTGCTCCCACTGTCAGCCGTGGCTCCCCTGATCCATTTTTCCCTCTCCCTTTTTCAATTCCTCGTTGTCCTCCACTTGATCCCTCAAGAGTTGTATGATTTCCTCCTTTTGTTGGCTCCTCCTGCGTTTTTCCGCGCTTTTCCAGCCCGCCAGAGTCAGTCTCCCTTGTTTGNAAGTTTTTNCGTCGCCCCCCTTTTTCCTCCTTCTNTCCCTTCGGCTTCGAACTGTGTGCATTCCTACCTTCTCCACCAGNAGTTGCTGTCCTCCTCTTCGCTCGAGCCTTTTTCCTCCTTCTTGTCTTTGTTTTCCGTGCCCCAGTGGCTGATTGAGCTTTNCCCCNGCTGGAGCCCCTGTTTTTNCCCCTCCCNCCTCTGGNTTGTTGCCCACTCCGTTCCTCTCCAACTTCCAGCATCACTCCTCGAGGCAGTCTCCCCCCCCTGAGCTTCCCAGTCATGATTTCCAGCAGCATGTGTAGCCTCAGCTCACAGATGTTGGCCCTACTTCCCATTGGTTCCCCCTCCTGCAGGCATTGTCTCATTGCCAATGTCGAGTAGACTGCGCAGTTGAGAGTCCTCCCCTGGTGCGTAGCTTTTCCCCACTCCATGGTCCACTGTCTCCTCTCTCTGCCCTCCAATTCATCCATCTTTTGCATGAAGCGTCTGATGTCCTGTGCATGCCTGTTGGTGTGTGCAGTCGTGCCCCACTTGCACTTCCTACACTTGTCCTTGTCGAGACTGTCGCAATAGATGATGGTTGCCTTCTGCCTATCAACTATTGCTGTGACGTTGTGTCCTATCCCTGTCGGATCATCCGGTGCCAGATACCAAGGTATTATGAGTCGCGTCCTCGTTCCTCCATTTTTCCTGTACCTCTCCTCCGCCAGTCTTATTCGCTCGACTAAAGCAATCATCCCGCCTATGCGTTTCAGTTCCCACAGCGTGCTTGTGAAGTTACCTGCAACTACCAAGCTGCCCTCACTCTCCTCTTCTATGAGTATGCCCATAGCGGCAACCACATCACCTCTCAGAGGCCTGCCAGCAAGGAGGCTCCTCATATCCTGCATGTGCAGTGGTAACGTCCTCCCATCTCTAGTTTTCACTTGCTTGTATGCCCCACCCCTCTTCGCCTGTTCCATTATTGCTGTAGCTGCCTTCACCTCCATTGTTGTAAAGGAGTCCAGCGACGCCGACCTCCATGGTCCATCTAACCCTTGTTCTTTCGACGCCCATGTCTCAATCTGCCCTGCGTTGTGGCCACTCCCCCCACCTGTTGGTAGCTCGCCCGCTGTTGCCTCGTCGCAGTCTTTGTCAGAGTCGACTATAGATCTCTCTCGTTCGTCCATGCCTGCAGCGTGTCGAGCTATCAGCCTTGCCGCCTTCACTTCCCTTGCCCTCATCTTTCCTCTCTCTTCTCGTCTCCTTTGTTCTCTCCTCGGATACCACTCTGGTGCACGAGCACTCAGACCCTCTCTCTTCATTCCCTTTGGCATTCCAATCCTCCTTCGCCATCTCCTCCAGCGTCTCCATTTTTCTCTGGCTCTTCTTCGTCGTCTGTTCTGACTGTGTCTGGTCTTCCTCTTGTCCTTGTTTCCACCGTTTTTGGAAGTATCGTTGTCGTTCACCAAGTTGTTGTCACACCTGGCGTTTCCAAAGCTACTTAAAATGCTTTTGTTGCCTCCGCCTGCCCCGTTGTAGTTACCATAGTTGCCGTTGTCCTCACTGAAACTGTTTGTATGGTTACCTCTCCGTCCGTTGCCATCACCTTCGTTGTCATCACAGCCGCGCCCGAACTCGAGTTCATGATGCTGTCCCTTGATTGCTTTGCCCGAGTAGCCCCGACTGTTGCTCCCATGTTCCTTCCTCGCTTCCTTCCTCCTTCCGTCAGTGTCCCCCCTCGTCACTGCTGTCGTTCTCCACCACCGCNCATCATGTGCGATGTNTCGTCTNGTCCCCTNCATCANCTCTTCGTNAACCGCNTTGTACCATAATTCTATCCCTAGCCTCCCCTCTCTCCCCCCTTCCACCGTTCCTCTCTCCTCTCTTTTTTGCCGGATTCGAACCGTTTTTGGGCCAGATGCTTTNACTATCACCCCGCTGTCTCTCACACNCTCACCCCCCCTCCCTTCACCCATTCTCTCTCCACCATCCCCACCCCACATTGTTTCCAACCATTTTCCGATGTGCTGTATCTCATTCATGTTCTCCAGTGCTCCCACCCTCTCTCTCTCCCCACTCTTCCACATAGATCTCCTCCAAGTACTACTGCTTCTCCACTCTTCTGTAGTCCTGCCTGTCTCCTCCCGCTCCTCCTCACCCTCGCCCCCACTTCCTCTCCCCCTGCTGCTTCTCCACTCTTGTGCAGGTCCGCCCCCCACTGTTTTCTGTTTTGCAGAGTAGATTCCTCCGCCTGTCTTTCCTCCCCTTCCGTTGAGCGTGGCAGCCAGGAGAGTTGCCGCCTCGTCTTCCTTCCCACTAAGACCTGTTTGATAGGTCCGCACCCAGTTGTTCTCCAAGTGTNGATACCTGGATCCCCTGCTTGTCCTGCCGCTTCTCCACTCTTCTGCAGGTCCGCCTCGTACACCTCTTCGTTCCATGTTGGATTGCTCCCACAGGTTGTTCATCAACGCCGACTGTGAGTCGCCGCGCCCTTCGTCATTCGATCTTGATCTCACTACGAAGGACTCGCCTTGCCTGCCATGCCGTGTGGCAGCTGGCTCTGCTGTGTANTCAATCATGATCCCATGCTNCCCCCCAGTGGGGCAGCCTTGGATGGAGCGGCCCCATAGGGCACTCTTCCCCTGCCACCTTGCTCTTTTTGCTCCTTCCTCTTCGCCCTCATCTCCTTCCTCCTCCGTTTTTTGAGCTTCCTCTTCTCCTTCCTCGCACGCCTGCGCTTTTTCCGCTTCCTACTCTTCTTCGATTTCTTCTTCCTCTTGCTCTTTCTGCCCGCCACCCTCACATCCTTCACTTCCTCATCCAAATCAACCTCCTCCTGGCTGTCCGGATCGCTGGTGGAGCTAGTCGAAGTGCTCGTGGACGAGGTCGAGTCGCTGTCTGACTGACTGCCGCTGCTTGAAGCCCGCAGCCTTCTCCTGGCACTCCGTTCTTCACGATTCTCCAGAACCATTTGCCCCATGACTCTTCCCGCCTGGGCAGCCAAACTGATGTTGCCAACCGCAGGAGTAAGCCCCGAACTTTGTCCAAAATTCTTCTGTGGAGTGCCCGCCAATCGATGAAAGTCTGTGGTGTCGCACATATCCTCCACGGCACTCAGCCAAGTCTGATCACTGACTTTGCCACTTGAGATCACGTCAGCAAGCATCTTCTTCGCTCCCTGTTGTAGCTTGCCAGCTGCCGAGGGCGTCATTGTCCCACTGATCACCTGCTCCTTCAGAGAATCCGTCGTCTCATTGTATAGGCGAGTGCCCGTCGTTCCAGTGACAACCGCGCGATAGTAACCCTTGCTCATCGCCTTCGCCGTCTCAGCCTGATCACTCTCTGCAAACAAGCGTTCCGCCACCTCATATGTCTCTTTGATCGTTGGGCCCGCCACCACTCTCTTCTTCTGCTCTCCACCCACTTGAGCCATGACTACCTGGCTGCAGGGCATTCGGACAGCCATTCCGCCCATCAACTCCCCAGCCCTCACCAGGTTTGCTCGCTCTTCAATGTAGCGCAACGCAGTCCTCCTCAAGGCATTGGAATCGAGTATCTCGAACCTCCTGCGCTCCTCCACAGTGCTTCTTTCTGGCCACCTGCAATTCCGGCCGCCGCATATCAGCTTCTCCTTGTCCCCCATCTTGAAACAATCAGAACAAACCATCATCTGATTGCAGTTGTCACCATTGTGTCCCACCTCGCAACACTTCGGACATATGTCAGTGCCAAGCCTATACTGCGCGTCCCATCTGATGATTGAAACCATTTCCACTCTTGGGCTGTTGGGGTATCCATTGACACCAGCCATTTCCGAGTAAAAGTCAACCACGCTCACAATGTCAGAGCCCTTTCCAACATACCTTGCGTACTTCTTGCGGCGATTGTCCAGACCCAGACTGATGTTGCTCAGTTGACCCTGTCCAGCGTCGTAGATCTTCATCTTCTTCTGCGTCTCCACCATTTGCTCCATCGTGATGCCAGTGTTCAGTGGAGTCACCTTAATGTAGTACGAGTCACGCTCCAACAGAACATCATCCTGTGGGCAAACCCATTGACACTCTTCTCCCTGCCCCTGCACTAGGTAAGTTTTTCGCAGCGAAAGAAGTTTGATCTTTACCTCCACATCCTCAGCCTCCCATCTTGCCATCCTCCCATAATCTTCTGAAACGAGCACCATCACATACATAGCCCCAGTCACTCTCTTCTTCGACATCACAGCCTTGAGTGGGTCGATTTGGAAGTTTCCGCGGAAAATCCAGTTGTAGATACCCCTATCCAGCATCTTCTGCGCAAGCTGTGCAAAGGTGTGTTTCGAGTTGATCTCAAACATTGCAGCGTCAGTTGGGGCCTGTGTACCCAGCCAAACATACAAGCGCAATCGTCGCCCCCTCCACGCAACAATGTCGCCAACAGTCCTCTCCAATAGCTGAAGTTGTCGCTCCTGCAATTGTTTGATGGCAGTTTTGTTGGGGGCCGCGGTCACCTTCATCTTCACCAAGGTGAAACGCTTCTTGTCGCCTGCAACAGCCCTGTCCCGTCGTTGCACCACCGCACTTGTGCCAGTGATGTGCATACTTTGTTGTAGAGTTGCCACGAAGTCCTTCTTGTCTTGCCACTTGTCCACATCATCCGATGGAAGCCCGCTTGCCATCTGCTCCTGCACTTCACAGATATGAAGAGTGAACATTCCCATTTGATTCTTGTGCGGAGCCAACTGAGACACATAGGGAGCACCCTTAGCCTTCTCCATCACCTCCTTGTATATCTCGACCAGACTTTCCTCCCTTACGCCTGCCACACCCCTCGCCGGCTGCTCCGCCACCGCCTGAGTATTATCCTCTGCATCACTCTGCTCGTCACTCTCAATCTTCTTCTCGTTCTCTCCGTCTTCCTCTACCCGAGCCGCGCCTGTCCCCTGTCTGCGCCCCTGCTGTTGATCCCCCTCCGGTATTTTTCCATCTCTACCACCAGCAGCCCTCGACGCATTGCCAGTTGCTGCCGCCACCAGTGGAAAAGTCCTCTCTTCTGCACCGCCGTCATCGCCGTAGAACTGAAACTCCCCTGTGAAGAGCCTCAACGTGCACTCGAGGTACTGCCGAACACTCCACGCACAGAGGCAGCCATCATCCGCGACCGCCCTCGCCCTGTTGATGTCAGACCTTGGCCACCATCTCTTGATCTCCGCGTTCAGTGATTCTTGAAGCGCCAAGTCGTGGCACTCTTCCCCGCCGTCTGCGCTGTGACTCTCCGCGATGTAGCCGTCTTCGTACGCCGAAACGTAGCCACTGACGCCACCGTGGACGTCTTCGTCAACCGTAAGAATGCCGCCGCCTGGTTTGTACACGACCATGTGAATGTTATTCAGGTCGTATTCAATCTTGAACTTCTTCGTCGAGCCGCCGCCGTCGCTCAGCTTGAACGTGAGGGTCAACTTGCCCTTCTCCGCGGCGTGCACCAACTCACTCATCGTCATCGCTTGCATTGGAGCCCGTCGCCCGAGCTCCAGCATCACCTCCTTGTAAACCGTTAGGTCCGGTTGAGACCCGTCCCGCTTCGCGAAGTGCCTCACCGCTTCGCGCAGCACGTCGAACGCCTCGCCCTTGTGGTTCGTGTAAACCTCTCCCGAGACGTTGTACAAACGCATGCGGAAGGAGAGGAAAACAGCTCGATTTTCCATACTCTCTTCATCATCTTCCTTCAGGTCAAAATTGACCTCGCGCCGTTGAACGGCGCCACTGTTTCCGTCCGCGGTTTCCGCGAGCGTTGCCTTAAAGGTCACGCCGGTGCGGTCTTCGGTGATGAAAACGACAGTGGTCTGCTTCCCCCGGGGGGGAGGAGCGGCAGAGCCACCCACTGACATCCCGGCGCTTCAAA
>NZGY01000111.1 GCA_002689605.1 Filomicrobium sp. | reverse complement strand
CTGCCCAGCCACCTCGGTTGGCGCCGCAGGATTAAACGTGACGGCGAGCGACTTACGCCCCGCCAATGCCTCGCCGGCGCCAGGAGTTAGAAGGGAAAACTACATCAGAGCCGAACAGAGCCAAATTCTTCGACATTCGGCTTTAACTCTTCTTTAAACCGACACAGGCATTTGCTATATATTGGCCGCGTTGCTGGCGACGGAGAGATTCGCTGGCACTTCAACCAAAATTCCAATTGTCGATTGAAGCCGCATCTCGCGCGTCCAGCGCATTTTCCCATTTGCAATCCAGGCTCGGCTAGTCCTCTCGCCCGCCCTTAAAAGCCCAGACCTGTTTGGAGCCTCGCCATGAGCGAAATGAAACTTGAAGACTTAAAGACTAAATCACCTACCGAGTTACTTGCTTTTGCAGAAGAACACGGCGTTGAGAACGCCAGTACTATGCGCAAGCAAGAACTCATGTTCGCAGTTCTCAAACAACTTGCAGAACAAGACATCGAAATTACAGGAATTGGCGTTGTTGAGGTCTTGCAGGATGGCTTCGGCTTCCTGCGATCTCCGGATGCTAACTATCTGCCAGGTCCTGACGATATCTACATATCCCCTTCACAGATCCGCCGCTTCGCCCTGCGAACAGGTGATACTGTCGAAGGCCCGATCCGAAGCCCAAAAGACGGCGAACGCTACTTCGCGCTGCTCAAGGTCAATCGAATTAACTTCGAAGAGCCGGAAGCTACCCGTCACAAGGTGCACTTCGATAACCTCACCCCGCTCTATCCGACCGAATGGCTCCAGATGGAGATTGAGGATCCAACGACCAAGGATCTCTCCGCGCGGGTGATCGATATCGTTTCGCCGCTGGGTAAAGGCCAACGCGCCCTTATCGTGGCGCCGCCACGAACAGGTAAGACAGTTCTTTTACAGAACATCGCACACTCCATAACTGCCAATCACCCTGAGTGCTACCTCATCGTCCTGTTGATCGACGAACGGCCTGAGGAAGTGACGGATATGCAGCGCTCTGTGAACGGGGAAGTGGTCTCGTCCACATTTGATGAACCGCCATCTCGTCACGTNCAAGTNTCTGAAATGGTTATAGAAAAANCGAANCGGCTCGTTGAACACAAGCGTGACGTTGTTATCTTGTTGGATTCAATTACACGCCTGGGACGAGCCTTCAACACCGTTGTCCCGTCATCNGGCAAGGTTCTGACTGGTGGNGTCGACTCCAATGCCTTNCAACGACCAAAGCGCTTCTTTGGTGCNGCGAGAAACATTGAGGAAGGTGGCTCGNTGACCATTATAGCGACCGCACTGGTCGACACTGGCTCTCGGATGGACGAAGTCATCTTCGAAGAATTCAAGGGTACTGGTAACTCTGAAATCGTTCTGGATCGCAAAGTCTCTGACAAGCGAGTATTCCCAGCAATCGACATTGCGAAATCTGGAACGCGGAAAGAAGATCTGCTTGTTACTGCAGATAATCTCAAGAAGATGTTCGTGCTTCGCCGTATTCTCAATCCAATGGGTGCACAGGACGGCATTGAGTTCCTGATTGATAAGCTGCGTTCCACCAAGTCAAACGGCGAGTTCTTCGANTCAATGAATACATAGAGCAGCGAATATTGGACTCTGACTTTGCGAGTCAAAGTCAGAGTCTATACAAGTCAAACCAAANGAAGACATGGAATTGTTAGAGTTCAGTAGAGTCAAACAGAGTCTAAACTGATCTAATTGTTTCACGTGAAACAAGTTATGAGTAAAAGTTACACCAATACTTTGGGGCATCCAATTGGCTTCCCACTCCCAGAGTGGACGCCCCGATCGTTACCCCCGCGCACAACTATTCCCGGTCGATATTGCCATATTGAGCTGCTTAATCCCGAAAAACAAGGGGATGCGCTCCATGCAGCCGACATGATGGATCCCGACGGCGCCAATTGGACTTATTTGTTCCAGGACCTCCCGACAGACCGGTCCGCGTATCAGGAATACTTGCAGACTATTGCTGCAAGCAATGATCCACTCTTCCACGCGATTGTTGATGCCAGAACCGGCGAAGCCGTAGGGATGGCCGCGCTGATGCGTATCGACGTCAAAAATGGCGCAATTGAAGTTGGAAACATCCGCTATTCCCCTCGACTTCAGCGAACTCCAGCTGCAACGGAGGCCATGTTTCTTCTGATGAAGCGTGTATTCGATGAACTCGGATACCGCCGTTATGAGTGGAAATGTGACTCCCTGAACGCTCCTTCAAAATCCGCTGCGCGGAGACTCGGTTTTGTCTACGAAGGGGAGTTCCGCCAGGCGGTCGTCTATAAACAGCGCAATCGCGACACGTCCTGGTTTGCGATGATCGATAGCGAATGGCCAGCTTTAAAGGCAGCCTACGAGGCTTGGCTGTCTCCCGACAATTTCACGCCGGATGGACAGCAGAAACAGCGTCTTGCGGATCTTATCGCGGCAGAAAAATCAAAGCTTGGCCCGTCCTGAGCCTTAAGACCACGTCTTTCTTTCAATGGTGCTTATCAATGAAGACTATCGGCCTGATTGGTGGCACGAGCTGGGAAAGCACAGTCGTGTATTACCGGCTGCTCAATCGCATGGCACGTGAACGACTTGGCGGTCTGCACTCGGCAAAATTACTGATGTGGTCTTTCGACTTTGCCGAAATTGAGAAGTTCCAAGCAGTTGGTGATTGGAAAGCTGCCGGCGACGCCATGGTGCATGCCAGCCAAAGCATAGAAAAAGGTGGGGCCGAATGTATCGTCATATGTACGAATACAATGTATAAGCTTGCAGACCAAGTAATCGAAGCAACCAGTATTCCGCTGATACATATTGCGGACGCAACAGCTGCCGAAATCAACAATAAACAAAGTCAACGTCCTCTGTTACTTGCAACGCGCTATACGATGGAGCAGGACTTCTATAAGGGCCACTTGCGGGTAGCCCACGGTATTGAGGTTGCCATACCGGAGGATGCAGGCAGGACAATCGTGCATGACGTGATCTACGAAGAGCTTTGCCAGGGTGTCATTCGCCCGGAATCCAAACAGAGATACTTGGACGTCGTAGAACAGACGCGGGAGACTGATAGCGTCGACAGTATCATCTTTGGTTGCACGGAAGTCGGCCTGTTAATTCATCAAGACGACTTTGATATTCCGACGTTCGATACAACAGAGCTCCATGCCAAGGCAGCATTAGACTTTGCGTTGTCTGAGTAGGCTGAGCTCCAATGAGAGTCGCCAGCTTGGCGGCTAAGTAACGAGTAACTGATGTCCAGCGACACGATATATGCCCTATCCAGTGCTGCTGGCAGAGCTGCCGTCGCGTTGGTTCGCGTATCAGGCCCTGAAGTTCCAGCAATTCTCATGGGCATGATTGGTGAAAAACCATCTCCCCGCAAAGCAGTCTACCGAAGTATTCGGAGGCCAGGGACGGAAGAAATCATCGACGATGGCTTGATCCTATTCTTTCCGGGCCCGGGTAGCGCAACCGGCGAAGATCTCGCTGAATTCCACATTCATGGCGGCCGTGCCATCCGGCATGCGCTCTTCGAATGTCTGTCCGCCTTCCCACGATGCAGACCAGCTGAACCGGGAGAGTTCAGCCAGAGAGGCTTCGAGAATGGGAAACTCGACCTTACGGCGGCTGAAGGCATTGCCGATCTCGTCGATGCCGAGACAGAAGCGCAGAGACGCCAGGCTCAGCGCCAGGCCAGCGGCCAACTCGCTATGCGCTACGACGATTGGCGAGAGCAGATCGTTCAGGCACAGGCATTAATCGAAGCTGACATTGATTTCTCTGATGAAGGCGACGTTGACGACGCGGTCTATCGGGAATCTCGAGATCGGGTTGAGACGCTGGCCAAAGAGATTGACCAGCATCTGCAATCAGCTTCGCGTGGCGAGATTATTCGTTCAGGGTACCGCGTCGTGATCGCAGGTCCCACAAACGCGGGCAAATCAAGCCTTCTGAATGCCTTGGCAAAGCGTGACGTAGCCATTGTTTCCGATCAGGCTGGCACAACACGTGATGTCATAGAAGTCCACCTCGATCTTGCCGGCTATCCGGTCATTGTCAGTGACACTGCCGGTATGAGAGAAACCTCGGATGATGTCGAGAGAGAGGGCATCCGACGTACTCTTGTTCGGGCTGCGGACGCCGACCTGGTGATCTGGCTTCGTGATCTAAGTGCTTCAGATGAGCTTGCTACCCCACCAAAGGATGCCGGGCGACTGATCAAAGTCCTCAATAAGAGCGATCTGGCAAGCGGATCCAACCAAAGTGCGAATTCCAAAGCGTTGCAGACGTCAGTCAAAACCGGCGCCGGTATTCCTCAACTCATCGAACGCCTCTCGACGATTATTCAGGAGGATCTTGATACCGACGGGGAGGCTATCCCAACCAACTCCCGGCACCGCTACTACCTCGGTCAGGCTTCCCAGCATCTCTCTGCATTTCTTGCGGCCGATAGTAAGCACCTCGAACTCCGCGCAGAAGATCTCAGGTTGGCTGCCACCGCATTGGGTCGGCTTACTGGCCGTATTGATGTCGAAGACATACTTGACCAGATCTTTTCTCGATTCTGTATTGGGAAGTGAGTCAAACGCAAATGTTTCACGTGAAACATCTGAGTCAAACGCGTCCAGATTCTAGTATTCGGTGGATTCAATACTTGAGTCTGTTCTTTGATCTGATGCCAGGAAGAGTCTTTTTGACGGATTCCGGAGTCTTCGAGTAGAAACAGTCTAATCCTAACCAAGAGAGCACCTAGATTCGCACGATGCGCAGAAGCTTCGATGTTATTGTAGTTGGTGGAGGGCATGCTGGTATAGAGGCCGCCGCTGCTGCCTCACGCCTTGGCGCCAACACGGCACTTGTCACGCACAAATTCGCGACGATTGGCGAAATGTCGTGCAATCCCGCCATCGGGGGTCTCGGTAAAGGCCATCTCGTCCGCGAGATCGATGCTCTGGATGGGCTCATGGGCCGCGTCGCGGATGCTGCAGGCATTCAGTTTCGCTTGCTGAACCGCTCCAAAGGTCCTGCGGTTCAAGGACCACGTACGCAGGCTGATCGGAAGCTCTATCGCGAGGCCATGCAGGCTGAAATCAGCGCCATATCCAATCTTGATGTTGTTGAAGACGGTGTCGAGGACTTCTTGTTCGAGGGCAAGCGGCTTGCTGGCGTTGTCACGTCCTCTGGTGAGGAAATCAAAGCTGGCGCCGTAGTTTTGACCACTGGCACATTTCTGCGCGGTGTCATCCATATTGGCGAGAAGCAGATCCCGGCGGGTCGGGTTGGCGAAGCACCCGCATTGAAGCTGTCCGAGCGGTTGATGGCCAACAATTTGGCTCTGGGGCGCCTAAAAACGGGCACACCAGCCCGGCTGTCAGCAAAAACGATAGACTGGAAGGGATTGGAGGCGCAGCCGGCAGATAATCCTCCCGTACCTTTCTCATTTTTGACGTCGAAGATCACGGTTCCTCAGATTTCTTGCCACATCACCTACACGAATGCCAAGACGCACCAAATAATCAGGGAAAATATACTCAAGTCAGCCATGTATTCGGGGCGTATCGACGGTGTAGGTCCGAGGTATTGTCCGTCAGTGGAAGACAAAGTTGTTCGCTTTGCTGACCGCGATAGCCATCAAGTATTCCTGGAGCCCGAGGGACTGGAGGATGATCTCGTTTATCCCAACGGTATCTCGACCTCTCTGCCCGAAGACGTCCAGGATCAATTCATCCGCACTATGCCGGGGCTCGCGAATGTAGAGATCGTCCAGCCTGGTTACGCGATTGAGTACGATTACGTGGATCCAAGAGAGCTAGATCCAACACTGCAGGTCCGCAAAATGCCGGGTCTGTATCTTGCTGGTCAGATTAACGGTACCACCGGTTATGAAGAAGCCGGCGCACAAGGCTTGATGGCAGGTCTCAATGCAGCTTTGTCCCTGCAAAAGGATGGGCGAAAAGTTGTTCTATCTCGGGCGGACGCCTATATTGGCGTGATGATCGACGACTTGATTACGCGTGGTGTGGCTGAACCCTACCGGATGTTCACCTCTCGCGCGGAGTTCCGCCTGAAGCTTCGGGCTGACAACGCGGATCAACGGCTGACACCACTTGGGCAGGAACTTGGCTGCGTTGGGCCAGTTCGAGCAAGTGCATATCAAGAGAAGTCGGCGGCCCTGGAACACGGCTTGGGGCTTCTCACGAAGCTCAACATGACCCCGAATGCGGCTGCAAAGGCTGGTATAACCATCAATCAAGATGGTCGCCGACGTACCGCTTTTGAGCTGCTTGCGTTTCCGGATGTAGGCTTTGAGCAGCTCGCAGGAGTTTGGCCGGAGCTTATGTCGGTTCCCCAGAAGCATCGCAAGCAGCTGGAAATCGATGCACGCTATGCCTCATACCTCGAACGGCAGCAAGCCGACGTCGACGCCCTCAAAAAGGATGAGGGCATTGAGATACCAGAAGATTTTGACTACGAGGCGATCTCCGGCCTATCGACAGAACTCTGCCAGAAACTGACCAACCAACCACCATCCACGCTAGCGCAAGCAGCCAAGATCGATGGAATGACGCCTGCTGCGCTGTTGCTGGTTCGGGCGCACATCAAAAAGGCAAACAATCGGCGGATTGCCTGATGGCAGGACCCCAGACTTCCATCAGGATTTCGAACCCAAAGGAGTTTGAATTGGCCTTCGGTGTTTCACGTGAAACACTTGCAAAAATAGAAACTTATGAGATTGAGCTAAGACGGTGGCAGAAGGCTGTTAACCTGGTTTCTCCGTCAACTCTTGAGCAGATTTGGCATCGCCACTTTGCGGACAGCGCGCAACTTGCGTCGCTCGTCCCGGCCGGATCTCGACACTTGGTGGACATTGGATCTGGCGGAGGTTTTCCAGGCCTCGTACTGGCAGCGCTCTGCGAAGCGCGCAGTGACTTTCGAGTCACACTGGTGGAATCCGACACACGGAAGGCTTCATTTCTCCGCGAAACAGCTAGGCGGATGCAAATCCCTGTGGAGATTCTGTCGACACGAATCGAAAGCGATGCAAGTGTCAAACAGTTAAATGATGTGGATACCATTACGGCGCGTGCGTTTGCCCCGTTTGACCGGCTTTTCGGTCTAGTTTCTCCAGTTTTCGGCAGTGATACAGTTGGTTTGTTCCTTAAAGGACGCGATGTTGACCGCGAAGTTGAGGATGCAGCAGCCAATTGGAGTTTTGATATAGAGCTGCATGAAAGCATGACGGACAGCGGTGGTCGTATTGCGGTTGTAAGGGATTTGGCGCCAAAGATGGAGGGTGACAGTCATGACTGATAGCACGACTGGTTCTGCAGGACTCCGCGTAATTGCGGTTGCCAACCAAAAGGGTGGCGTTGGCAAGACGACCACGACCATCAATCTGGGTACAGCACTCGCCGCCGTAGGTGAGAAAGTACTGATCGTAGATATCGACGCCCAGGGAAATGCTAGTACCGGTGTTGGTGTTACGCCCGATTCCCGTGCTCTTACCATCTACGACGTGTTGGCTGGTCAGGCAGGTCTTTATCAGTCAGCACTGCGCACGCAGGTTCCGGACCTGATGATCGTCCCAGCAACGACGGATCTCGTGGGTTTTGAGGCTGAACATCTCGTTGACCGCAATAGGGCGTTTCGGTTGCGTGATGCAATCAATGGCTTGATTGGCACCCAACAAGCAATGGTAAGTGAGAAGCCCTACAGTTACGTCTTGATCGACTGCCCACCGTCTCTCAGTCTTCTGACGCTCAATGCGATGGTTGCTGCGGACGCTGTCTTGGTGCCGGTGCAATGTGAATTCTTTGCGCTCGAGGGAATTGCGCAACTTAATGAAACTATTGAACAAATTCGGGGTTCATTGAATCCTCGTCTTGAGATTCAGGGTGTGGTCTTAACCATGCATGACGCGCGTACATCTTTATCGCGTGAAGTCGCTCAGGAAGTTCGCAATTACTTCGGGGCGAAAGTCTATGACACCGTGATCCCACGAAACGTCCGGGTTGCGGAGGCACCTTCTTATGGGCAACCCATTCTGATCTACGACTATGACTGTCCGGGGAGCCAGGCATACGTCGATTTAGCCAGCGAGATTATAAATCGCGAGCAGGCTGTGAAAGCAGCCTGACAAACAACGACTAACTCAAGGGACTTCGCGGGGAAAAACGGGACATGGCGGTCACACCCATTCAAAAGGGACGGCTTGGTCGGGGACTTGCGGCAATGATCGGCGAGCAGAATGCTCCCGAGCCAAGATTGCCAGATGAAGGTGTGCAGCGGGTCGTGCCTGTAGACCAGCTCAATGCTGGCGAGCTCAATCCACGTCAAGAGTTTCGCGAGGATGAGCTCACCGAGCTTGCAGATTCCATCCGGCAGAAAGGCCTGGTTCAACCACTAATCGTTCGCGAAAGGGACGAAGGCGGCTATGAAATCGTCGCCGGCGAGCGGCGGTGGCGTGCTGCACAGCGCGCCGGCCTGCACATGGTTCCGGTCATCGTGCGCAGCCTCAGCGACCAGGAAGTCCTTGAGCTTGCGATTATCGAAAATGTGCAGCGCTCGGACTTGAATGCGATTGAAGAGGCAAGTGGTTATAGGGAGCTGATCGAGCGGTTTGCCTATACTCAGGACAAGCTCTCGGAGGTGATGGGCAAGAGCCGCAGCCATCTTGCGAATATGCTGCGCCTCCTCAAGCTTCCGGTTATTGTGCAAGCAATGGTGCGTGAGGGGCAACTAACTGCCGGCCACGCGCGCGCACTGATTGGCCGTGACGATGCAGAGCAACTCGCCCAGAGAATCATCGACCAGGACCTGAACGTGCGTGAAGTCGAGGCTCTTGTTCAGGCAATGGATCTGGCAAAAGAGCAGCCCCCAATGCGCCGGATCAGGGAAAAAGACCCTGATACGCGGGCATTTGAAAAGGAACTTACTGAAGCCCTTGGCCTCAAGGTGGANGTCAAGAAAGGCAATGGCGAGAGCGGCACATTGGCCATCAAGTACGCCAATTACGATCAGCTGGAGTTCATCCGCGAGCGCTTGGCCCGCATGGAACAGTAACCAAGCTAGTGATCGCCTGCGAAATCCTGGATTAATTCTTGACGGCCAATAGGTTCGTCTGCTGGATAACGACTTCGTTCAGCATCCAGCAGCGCCATTGGAGGCATCCAGGCGACCATGAGTGATCACGTCCTTGCACAGCTGGCGGGCACTATTCGCAGTCGCCGTAACGCCGAAGCTGACAAATCCTACACTAAGAAGCTCCTCGACAACGGGACCGATTACTGCGCCAGGAAGTTCGGCGAAGAGGCCGTCGAGACAATCATTGCTGCAATTTCGGGAAGCAAAGATGATCTCAAGGCTGAAGCTTCTGACGTCCTTTATCACCTTTTGGTGCTGCTNGAGGCACGCGAGGTAGATCTAGTAGNCGTGCTCGAGGTCTTGCNCCAACNCACAAGCCAGTCTGGACTTGAGGAAAAAGCTTCGAGGCCGCAGAGTTAGACGGACGTACCCGCGCGAGTTCAAGTCATGCAACAACCGACATTCGGTTTTTCGCCTTACAGGCTCTTCTCAAGAGAAGAATGGGCGCGGCTGCGTGCAGACACGCCTATGACCATCACACCTCGAGACCTCGATCATCTGTCTGGTTTGATCGAAGAGCTATCAATGGAGGAAGTCGAGCAAATCTATCTACCTCTGTCGCGCCTTCTCAACCTATATGTCCAAGCCGCTCAGGAACTTCATGGCGTCTCGCAGAAATTCCTAGGTAACCGTGATGGCAAGATCCCCTTCGTCCTAGGGGTTGCCGGTTCCGTGGCTGTCGGCAAGAGCACGACGGCCCGTGTATTGCGCGCATTGTTGGCACGTTGGCCGGATCACCCGCGAGTTGATCTGGTCACAACGGATGGTTTCCTGCATCCGAATGTGGAGCTTGAGCGCCGCGGAATTATGCACCGCAAAGGGTTTCCCGAGAGCTTTAACACCAGCCGGTTGTTGAAGTTTCTCGCCGAGGTTAAGTCCGGCAAGGAACTAACCGAAGCCCCGGTTTACTCTCACTTCCATTACGACATCATACAGGATGACACGCTGAAGATTGAGCGGCCCGACATCCTTATCGTGGAAGGCCTCAACGTTCTGCAACCAGCCCGCCTTCCAAAGAACGGCGACGCCGTTCCCTACGTGTCCGACTTTTTCGATTTCTCGCTTTATATCGATGCCGATCCGGCAGTTTGTGAGAATTGGTACATAACCAGGTTTCTGCGTTTGCGCGAGACAGCTTTTCGCGACCCTGATGCTTACTTCCATCGGTATACACATCTTAATGATCANGATGCATGTGCGCGAGCCCGTGAGATTTGGCGGACGATCAATTTAAAGAATCTCACAGAAAATATATTGCCTACACGAAGACGCGCAGACCTTATATTGAAAAAAGCTGCTGGCCACAAAATTGAAAGCGTATCTCTGAGAAAACTTTAAAAAAACCGCGCCGTTGCGCGGTTCGAGTTTTTGCTCTGGGGAAAAAGAAGATCGTAGTTAGATCGCTGACATCTGGCTCTCTCTGGCAAAATCCGATGATCTATCGCGAAAACTGGGTCGGTAGCGAGTTGGCGATAAGAGTTTCGACTGGTTCGCTTTGAATTTATCGCGAAGACGCCGAATGACTGATGGGTCCGAAAAGCCAAGCTCTCGAATTGCGGTTGTAACTTTTAAACGTGGATCCGATGACATTATCGAAGCAATTGTTAGAAGCCGCTCCCAGTCATCAATACCGGAACCTACTGGCCGTCCACGCCGTCGTATTTTCTCTGACATGGTCATCTCATCCAATTAACGAGAATCAATTGACTTCATTATGCGAGAGAAACGAAATNTGCCAAGGATTTTAATTCATTAGGGAGGAAAATTAAGTTAGAATAAAAAGAAAAGGGAATAAATGGATTCGTTGTATGAGAAAAGTATATCTACAAATTATGTTNCTACAACTGAAGTGAACGATGTTCAATAGCAGTTGCGTGTAATACCGCTGAGTGGAATAGTGTAGACCTAGTGGTGGTCGTGCTGTGCGCTGGTAATTAGAGCAATAAGTTATGCTGGTTGGCTAGTTCGCGGAGTGACGTTTCAGGTCGCGCTCCAATATGCGAGATGATTTCGGCGGCAGCGATATGACCAAGTTTCGCTGACTGCTCCAACGCCATACCCTGTGCCTGCCCGAACAGAAAGCCTGCGGCGAATAAATCACCTGCACCGGTCGTGTCGGCAACTTGGCTAGCAGATTCGGCAGATACGTCGTGTTTGTTAGAACCAGTGACGATTACAGACCCTTTTTCGCTGCGCGTGACCGCAGCAATTTTAGCGTCCTTCGAAACATTATCTATGGCTGTCTGAAATGACTGCGTTTCATAAAGCGAGAGTATTTCGGATTCATTGGCGAACAAAATATCGATATCGTCTTTTATGAAGCTAAGAAACTCGCCGCGATGCCTGTCAACGCAGAAGCCATCAGATAGAGTGAGCGACACTTGGCAATCAGAAGACTTTGCAATGCTAGCTGCCAAGCGAAAAGCTTCCATGGCTTGCGGCGCATCAAAGAGATAACCCTCAAGATAAAGAATCTTGCTCTGCTTTATCAGGTCGGTATCGACTTC
>NZGY01000110.1 GCA_002689605.1 Filomicrobium sp. | reverse complement strand
TTATTGGCCCGGGCAAAGTAGATGAAGGTCGCTTTGGTGGGATCAACAAGGTAAGGGTATCGCTGTTTAACTTGTTGGGGCGCTACAATGGCGATCCGAAACGTACGACGGCTTGGGCAACACGACACGTCAAACAGACACACAACACGTTTGGCGAGTTTACGGTTCCGTCATTGCGTAATCTTCTGCAAACGGCGCCATATATGCATGATGGATCGTTGGCGACCCTAACGGATGTCGTGAACCATTATTCGAACATTGATCTGGAGAGATTGCACAGCGACGGCGAGCGCATACTGGAACCGCTCAAATTATCTGATCAGGAAACGTCTGACTTGGTGTCGTTTCTTGAGACTTTGTCTCATCCCGTGAAGAACTAGTTGGCCTGGCTAGGCCTTTGCGCCTGAGCGTCTCAAAGCAGCTATGGTCTTATTGTGTTGATCTGCAGGTTAAGCCCATGCCGGCTAGCTCTTCGCTTGCTTTACTTTCGAGCAAGCTGTTGCATGACCCGAAGCGCGGCGCAGGCGGCACCGTAGCCATTGTCGATATTGCACACAGTGACACCCGGTGCGCATGAGGTGAGGCAGGCTGATAGAGCTGTCTCACCACCGCGAGCAGCGCCGTAACCTGTTGAAGTCGGCACTGCAAAAACGGGTCCCGCAAACAGACCGCCGAGTACACTTGGTAGTGCAGCATCCATGCCAGCAACCGCGATCAACACCTGGTGCTGGCGGATCTCATCAATCCGGTCGAGTAATCGCCATAGACCAGCGACGCCAACATCAAAGTACATCGCGCTTGCAATCTGGTTGAATTCCAACGTGCGTTTGGCTTCGTAGGCTGGGACTGCATCAGACGTACCAGCAGTTACAATTGCGACGGGCGCAACGCCTTCAGTCTTCGTCTCTGGAGCGTTCAGGAAAGCCGTCTGAGATCTCTTATCATAATCTAATGCACTTGATGTGCTTGCCGGCAATGCATCGAATTTGGATGCTTCGATACGGGTTAAAAGCATTGAAGTTTTTCGCTCGAGCGCTTCGGCTAGTATGGCTTCGATCTGATCCGGCGTTTTCTGGGCGCAGAAGATGGCCTCGCCAAATCCCAGGCGCTGAGAACGGTCATAGTCGAGAACAAATTCGCGATCGCTCATCTTAATGCATCGATTACTTGTTGATAGTGGGGCGTACGCCGACGAACGCGCTACCTTGTTCATAGCCTGCAAATGTCATCGATTGAGTGCCGAGTTTTGGGAACTCCGCCTTCAATTCGGACAGTAGTGCTGAGCGGTGATCTGGCGTGAGTTTGGTTCTTGTCGCTCGATCGAGTTCAATGACGAAGCCAGTCTTGCGCACGCGACAGCGCACCGTATGTGGCGACAGATGCGATTGCAGATACTGTTCGACCTGATTGACCAGGAGCAACTCATCTGGATTAATTGTCAGGCCGGTTTCGATGCGACTAGACAGGCAGGGAGAGGCTGGCAATTCTGCGATATCGGTAAGGCCAAGATTTGCTGCCAGCAAACGAACGTCGGCCTTGGTCATCTCGGCTTCAACATAGGGATGGCGGACGCTGTAATCGCGAGCTGCATCAAGCCCCGGCCGATAGTCGCCCAGGTCGTCGTGGTTCGTGCCGGACAGGATGGTGCCGCTTGTTCTGTCTGAAAGTGCATCATAGAGATTGGTCTTGCAGAAGAAGCAGCGGTTGACTGGATTGGCGCGGTAGCGCGGATCAGAAAACTCTCCGGCATCGATTACGTCAAGGTTCCATATCTGCTCAGCGGCGGCTCGACGTACGCGCTCTGTTGCCTGTGTTGGGACTGCCGGGGATACCGCATGAATCATGCGGACTTGATCTGATGATCCCAAGCGGTGTGCAAAGCTTGCTAGCGTCATCGAGTCAACACCACCAGAAACGGCTACGGTCACGGGTAGTAACTCATGGATGACAGTTTGCAGTGTAGACGCCTTTTCGCTTTCTTTGTCGTGATCAGACATCTTTCTTCACTGTTTTCTGAAGTGCTGCTGCCTCTGCCTGACGACGAAGCTGGCTTCGTTCTGCTAGTGATCTACCCTCAGAAATGCTGGCGGCTTCCGCTTTTGCTGTAATCCCTGAAGGGCGCTGTGCGACTTTAACTCCGATACTTTCAACGTCGTGTTGCTGGCGTGTCAGGATGTTGCGCATGACCGTCGATCGCCGGACTCCAAGCGTTGTCGTTTGATCGAGTACGGCACTTGTGACGTCATCTCCATGGCCATTGATAACGATCAGTTGCAGAGCGGTTGCGAGACGACCTTTCTTGCCCATGACCGGCCATTGGCAAACATCCAAAACGCTTTCATGTCCCCTTAGTTGATCCAGCGCGATTGCCAGATCCTCGCCGGTTTGGTCATCAATTTCACAACGCAGAACCTCCACGACATCACCAGTGGATGAAGCGCCTGCTTCCTCGAATACCAGGCAACGCAAAACGTTGCTGCGTCGTTGTAGTCGGCGGTTGCCGTGTCCTGTTCCTGATCCCGATAGGCTTCTGTGCTCTGTACGCGTGCCCTGTGATGGCTGGAGGAAGGCGAGGATAGCTGCTCCGGTTGGGGTTATCCGTTCCCCCGTTTCCCCGTCGTCGAATGTCGTAAATCCCTTTAGCAAATTGACCGTTGCGGGGGCTGGAACGGGAAGCATGCCATGGGCACTTTTGACCATTCCACTACCTATTGGCAACGGTCCGATTGACCATTGGCAGGGCGACAGTTGCGCGATGATGGAAGCAGCTGCAACAATGTCGACGATTGAGTCCCAGGCACCGACCTCGTGGAATGCTACTTTGTCGACTTCGATCCCATGAACAGCAGCTTCTGCCTCTGCCAGGTGGGAGAAGATGGCGATTGCGTTGGCACGCGTATCAGGTGGCAGTTCAAAGTGTTCAATCATTGAGCGAATGTCATGCCAATGCCGATGATTATGCGAATTGCCTTGGTCGCCATTGTGAGAATGATGATGGTGCTCGTGCTCGTGCTCGTGCTCGTGCTCGTGCTCACGGGCAGTTCTGGAAAACTGCGTAACGACAAACTTTTTGCCGATGAGGATCCCGTCCGTGAATTCCTCTAGCTGTGTTTCAACGCCAGCTGGCCTAACGGTATCTATTGCTTGGTTTACCGCAGGGATGAGGCACGGTAGGCCATCGCATAAGCTGGCTACAAACATATCACCAGCGATGCCACCGACAGCATCCAGATGAATTGCGGTAACCGCATTGGTATGTAAGTCGCTACTCAATTCGGAATCAACAAGTCGTTTGCCAGAAGCCGTTGGTGCACATTCATGGCATAGCTTGACATTTCTGTGTGTCGGGATGCATCAGGTCCCAAGGCTGCGCGCTGCTCGTATAGATATCGCGTTTGGGTTTGTACCAGCTCGGATCATCAAGGCTTTCCGCATATAGAACCGTCACTGTATCATTGGCTCCGTTGTTGAGCAGCACAGGTGAGCCGCACTTATTGCAAAAGGCGCGGGCCATGGTGTGGCCGCGGTCGGCCTTTGACTCATACCAAGTTGGCTCGCCCTGAAGCAGCGTGAACTCGTCGACGGAGACAACGACGGCCGGAAAGTATGCGCTGCCTGTGGCTCGCTGGCAATCACGGCAGTGACAGTTGCCCATGTAGACTGGTTCAGCTGTGCATTGATAACGAATGGCACCACAAGCGCAGCCGCCAGAAAAGTCGTTTGGCATTTTCACACCTCCCAAGAACCGGCTTCATAGGGCCTTGGGCTTAGCGCCATATCAACTCATGAATTGGCGCATGCCCATGATAATTCGTCCGACATGCTTGCGCTCGGCTTTCTGAGGTCCGAAGATAACATCGAGTCGGAATAGTTGCACGAGACATTCCATCGGCAAAGGTGCAAAATCATGCCAATCCCTCTGAGCGTTCTGCAGTCGACGGCGGAAGAACTCATGGCCAAGGCGGCTATTGAAATCCCCGACGATTATCTATCTGGTCTTGAGAAGCTGGCTGATACCGAAAGCGGTGAGCTGTCAGCCTTCGTGATCCGGGCAATGCTTGATAATTACAAGGCCGCGAAAGAAGATCGCCGNGCAATGTGCGGTGANACTGGTGTTCCACGCTGGTATNTCAAAATTGGAAACGANGCCCAGGTTGAAGGTGGACCNGTTGCCTTGGAGTCAACCTTGAGGACGGNAACGGCCAATGCAACTCACAANGTCCCCTTGCGCCCAAATCGTGTTCATCCGTTGTGGCGGACGGACCATGACAANAATGTTGGCATCAATGCACCTGAGATTGAATACAGNTTTCACCCAGATGCGGATTGGGTTGATCTGACCACTGTNCANAAGGGCGGNTTGTTTGGCTCCGACTATNGNATGCTTTTTCCNGGNGATGGNATCGAGGGTGTGAAGCGCTTCTATCTCGATACGATTGTTGCCTTCGGTAAGAGAGGACTTGCGTGCCAACCGGCCATTGTCGGNGTTGGGCTTGGCGGGTCGAAGGATGCNTGTATGGTGCTTGGCAAGCANGCNGCTTGCCTNCGNACNGTTGGCTCNAAAAACCCTGATCCTAAGATTGCGGCACTTGAGGATGAGTTGCGCGATCTTGGCAATTCAACTGGCATCGGCGCAATGGGCTTCATGGGTACGTCNACAGTTGTCGATTGCCACATCGAGGTCGGTTACTGTCATACCGGTGGAATGCCGATGTCGGTCCANATGTTCTGTTTATCATCTCGTCGGGCTGTTGCCCGCGTGTTCGCNGATGGACGGGTCGAATACCGAACGGATCCAGAATGGTTTACTGATTATTCGCGACGTTCGACACCCGATTGGGAATTGCCACAGAGAGAGGCNGCAGAATAGATAATAGCTATGTCAGCACCATTAAACACAAATTTTCTGGACCCACGGACGCCTTCGTTTGTTGCGAATCCCTATCCGGTGTTTTCCTATTTTCGCGAGCATAATCCGGTTGATTGGAGTCCGGCTTTGCGGGCATGGGTGGTAACGAGGTACGACGATGTTCGCGCGATCATGCTTGATCAGCAGTTGTTGTCCGATACGGTTACACCGTTCTATCGTGCACAATCAGAGGAAACACAGTCCAAGATCGAAATTTTGTTCCGCTATCTCGGGAACTGGTTAGTCTTCAAAGACNCTCCTGATCATGGACGNATTCGACGACTTGCTTCGCGCGTTTTCATCAATGATANNCTTCAAAAGATACGACCGAGTATCGAGGGTATTGTTGCNCATTTGATGGATGGTCTTGAAGGTCAGCAAGAGGTCGATCTCGTCAAGCAATTTTCCGGTCCATTGCCTGCCTATGTGATCATGGACATGCTGGGCATACCGCGCGACCAACGTTGCTAACGTCAAGCATTGGTCAGATGAGATTAATCTGTTCATATCCGCATCGAAGAATACGCCTGACAAGTANGATCGCGCCCGCGATGGCGTCGAAGCGATGGCGGCTATGCTGATCGATCTGATTGAAGATCAACGACGCAATCCAAAAGACAACGTGCTTGGGATGCTTGTACGCGCGCACGATGAGGATGACGGTCGACTANGTGATGATGAGTTAGTGGNGACCTCAATCCTGTTCCTCTTTGCAGGCCACGAGACAACGACCAACCTGATTTTGATGTCGACATTGCATATGTTGGAAGATCCGGGTCAGCGAGATCAGTTCGTGGCGCTTGATAACGCTGAATCCATTGCCATTGCGATTGAGGAATTTTTGAGGTTTAATCGTCCAACGCCATGTATGGCGAGGGTCGCAGCTTCAGATTACCAGTTTGGCGATGTGACATTTGAAGCCGGGCAGCGCGTCTACGCCATGCTTGGTTCAGCTAATCGGGATCCATCTGTTTTNGACNAGCCCGACAAGCTTGATATTCAACGTAGTCCTAACCGCCATGTNACTTTCGGATATGGGGCGCATTTCTGTCTTGGCGCGCCATTGGCTCGCATGGAGGCCAGCATCGCTTTGCCGGCTTTGCACAAGCGGTACCCCAATATGAAGCTTGGTGCGGAACCAAGTTGGGCGGATGGCTTTACGTTGCGCGGGCCCTCGAGCTTACGATTGGTTTTGGAACAGTAGATGATGGGGACACATGAATAAGATCGTGTTCCTCATCGATATGATTACGGATCGTATTTCATCAATTGGNGCCTGGCTGGTGGTGCCTCTGTTTCTAATTATGGGATACGAAGTCTTTGCCCGCTTTGTTCTCGGCTGGCCAACGTTTTGGTCGTGGGAGCTGGCCTATATGATTACCGGCTCGCACTTTGTACTCGGCATCGCTTATGTAACGAAGACGCGCCAACATGTTCGCGTTGATTTTATCTACTCCAATCTCTCTCCGCGATGGCAGGCTGCGATAGATGGGATCGTCTATGCCTTCTTATTGTTGCCTGTGTCTGTATGGATGACATGGCGCCTCGGCGGTGTTGCGTTGGACGCGTTTCTGATCGGGGAGACTTCGGGCGAGTCTGCCTGGAACCCGGTTATCTGGCCAATGCGCACAATCGTAGCATTTGGGTTCGGACTTTTCACACTGCAAATCTTAGCAGAAGCAATACGCAACCTACGGTTTGCATTTGGCCGAGAGGTCCAGGAAGAGAGATGAATGTAGACCTCGCCGCCTGGATGTTTCCTGTTCTGTTGATGCTGATCTTTATCGGCGTGCCGGTCGCATTTTCATTGATGGCTGTAGCTTTTGTTTTCGGATTGCTTCAGTTCGGCGATGCAGCAGTAGTTATGTTCGCGCATCGTGTTGAGGAAGTTTCTGGTTCGCACATCCTGGCAGCACTTCCGTTGTTCGTGTTTATGGGGGCCATGCTGCAGCGCTCGGGAATTGCCGAGGGACTGTTTGAGACGATCCATTCTTGGACGCATCGTTTGCCTGGCGGCGTAGCTGTCGGCGCTATTGTGCTCTGCATATTGTTTGCAATGTCGAGCGGCGTCGTCGGCGCGACGGAGACAGTGGTCGGCATGTTGGCGGTCCCCGCGATGCTCAAACATGGCTACGATAAAGGTCTGATATCTGGAACCATCTGTGCGGGCGGTTCGCTCGGCTCAATCATTCCGCCCTCTGTGTTGGTTGTGATCCTGGCAACGATCGCTGACCTTGGCATCGGTGAGCTATTCGCTGCTATGCTGTTGCCCGGCCTGATACTGGCTGGTTTCTATATCCTCTACATCATGGCTTACTGCATGTTGCGGCCCGGTGCGGTTCAAAGCACGGAAACAGTCGTGGATGATCGCCCTCTCGGTGAGCGCCTAGTGCAGACTGCCTGGGTTTTGCTGCCGCCCGTCGTATTGATCGTTGCGGTGCTGGGAAGCATTATCTTTGCTATCGCGGTTCCAACTGAGGCCGCAGCAGTCGGCGCAATCGGCAGTGTCCTCATGGCGTATGGTTATGGCCGACTGTCCTATTTGGTCGTCAAAGAAGCAATCATGACAACGCTATCGATCACGGCGATGGTTCTGACGATTGTTGTTGGTGGTCTCATGTTTGCTGGCGTGTTTGCTGCAGCGGGAGGGCTGACTGCTTTACAGCAGCTGTTGGAGCAGTCTCAGCTTGGTGCGTGGGGAACGCTGACAGTCATTCTGTTGGTGACTTTCATTGCAGGATTTGTGTTGGATCTTATTTCGATCATGTTGATCCTGGTGCCGCTATCGTTGCCAATCATCAAGGCCTATGGCTTTGACCCTTTGTGGTTTTCGATTGCCTTGCTGATCATGATGCAGACAAGCATGCTGACGCCGCCCATGGCCGGCGCCATTTTTTACTTTCGCGCGATTGCACCACCTGAAATAACGCTACGTGACATGTATCGAGGTGTCGTTCCGTTTATAGCTTTGCACTTCGTTGTGCTCGGACTGCTCATTGCATTTCCGTCGCTTGCATTGTGGCTTCCGAAAGTTCTTCTCGGTGGAAACTGACAGGCGGGCGCCTCCTGATCCAACTAGCCGCGCCTAGTTCAATGTGTTCTTTACAAAGACACCGTCCTTCATGATGGCAGGCATGTGTGCGCCTTGATTTGTCAGCACAGTCATATCGTTGAGTGGATCACCATCGACGACAATGAGGTCTGCCAGGGCGTCTTTGGCGACAACGCCGAGTTTGCCTTCCATCCCGACAACTTTTGCAGCATTAATCGTTGCCGAGCGAATGACTTCCATTGCCGGTAGGTACTTGGCGCGCAGCGGGAACTCGTCCGACTGGTACTTGTGCATATCACCAAGAAGGTCAGTGCCGAAGGCCATCATGACGCCCGCATCGGCCAATGTCTCAAGCGCAGAGAGGCCTGCGCCACGTACGTCCTCAATCTTGGCAACCGATTCAGGTGGGACGCCCATTTGCGCACCCTCTTTGGCAAGGATGTCATAAGTAATGTTGGTCGGCACTACGTAGGCACCCTGCTCTTTGACGAAGCGCGCGGTATCAGGCTGGATGAGGTTGCCGTGTTCGATTGATACAACGCCACATTCAACAGCGCGACGGATGGCATCATCGGTGTAAAGGTGAGCAGCCACGTAGGTTTGGGNGCCGTTTGCCTCTTCAACGGCGGCTGTGATTTCGTCTCGCGAAAAGCCGTAGAAGTAGATCGGATCGGTTGGTGATGCCACGCCGCCGTTNGCCATGATCTTGATGAANTCGGCACCACCCTTGATTTCTTCACGGGCAGCTCGTCGTACGGCGTCGACACCATCTACGACTCGNCCGAGAGCACCGACGCGATCGGCATAGTAATCTACGTTACGATTATTGAAGGGGCCGCGGAAATCGCAATGACCACAGGTTTGAGAGAGTGCTTTGCCGCAGATCACAAGTCGAGGGCCGATGATTGTGCCTTCATCTATAGCCATCTTCAGGCCTATGTCAGCGCCACCAAGATCGCGGACAGTGGTGAAGCCACGCATCAGCATAGCTTTCATAATCGGGGCTGACCGAAGCGCGACCAGCGAGTTCGGGAGCTGGGCATTCTCCCCAAGACTTGCGATTGTCGCGATGACGTGCACGTGACAGTCNATTAGACCCGGCATCAGCGTTTTGCCTGCCAGATCGATGACCGCTGCTCCTGATGTTGAGAGNCGTGCGCCGCTGACGTTGGTGATGACACCGTTTTCAACCAGAACATCCTGATCTTCGATGGCTTCAGGTGTGCTGCCATCGAGCACGCGAGCATTACGAAATAGAATAGTTGGCTTCGACATGGAAGCATTCCTTCTTACTGCGAGTTGGCAATACGGCGCGGATAATCAGACCGATATTACGATCTCTTGTTCAGTCAGCTGGTTAATATCGGTTGATGACAGACCGGCTTGGCTCAAAACTTCCCGACTGTGTTCGCCAATCTTTGGCGGTTGATTGCGCAAAGTTGGGCGATCCCGGTTGGCACCGAATTCGAAGGGTAGTGCAGGCAGGCCAGCTAGCCGCCCGTCAGTGTCGCCGAAACGCGATACGAAGACATCCAGAAGGCCGCCTGTCTCCAGTAGATGCTCGTCGGTGAAGAGATCCATCGGTTTGCCAACAGGTGACCAGGATACGTTCGCACGCTCGCACCGCTGTTCGACTTCCTTTTGAGAATACTTGGCAAGCTCTTCCTGAACAGCTGGAAGTAACCAGGACCGTTCACCAAGCCGCGTCACGTTTGATGCCAATCGTGGATCAGACGCCAGCTCGCGCATGCCGAACTCTTCGGTAAAACGCTCCCACTGTTGATCGCTGGTGACCCCNATGAAGAGTTCGCCATCTTCAGCGGTTTTAAAGACGTCATAGATCGCCCAAGCGCCGTGACGGGCAGGCATTGGCGGTGGTTCCTTGCCCGTGGCGGCGATGCCGGCCATTGGGATCGACATCAGGAACGCCGCGCTTTCGAATAGTGCGCTGCTGACGCGTTGCCCTTTGCCAGTTGCCGCCCGTTCATGTAACGCAGCTTGTGCGGCATTGACTCCAAATGATGCGCCTAGAATGTCNATAATTGATGCGCCAGCGCGGAGCGGCCGCCCCGGCGGACCAGTCATATAGGCTAGTCCGCTTTGAAACTGGACGACTTCATCGAGGGCGGGACGATGCTCGTAAGGTCCTTTGAGGTATCCCTTCAATGCCAGATAGATAAGTCTTGGATTGACTCCGGCGAGTTGCTCATAACCGCAATTCAGGCGTTCCATCGTGCCTGGAGCATAGTTCTCCATGACGATATCAACGTTGGCGGAGATCTTGTGTAGCGCCGCTTGCCCCTCGGCTTTCTTGAGATCGAGCGCAATACTTTTCTTATTGCGATTGAGCGCAGCGAAAAAGCCGGCGGCAAAGCCACCGAGACGGCGTGTTGGGTCGCCGCCGGGGACAGGCTCCACTTTTATGACCTCAGCACCCATCTCTGCCATGATGAGGCCAGCAGTTGGACCCATTACGGCATGGCTGAATTCAAGAACGCGAATTCCAGAAAGTGGTGTTGCCGTCATCAGGCGGCCTTTCTTCGAAATGCATTTAAGCTGCCGGCGTGGATGAGCTCNCTCGGTAGGACGTGACCGACGATCTCCTCTGCCATGCGACCGACTTCGATGAGCTGGTCAAGATCGACGCCGGTTGAGATGCCCATTTCCTCGCAAAGCAAGACAAGTTCTTCGGTGCAAATGTTGCCTGCAGCACCTTTTTGTCCTGCGAATGGGCAGCCACCCAAACCACCGACGGTTGAGTCAAAGCGCGTGACTCCCATCTTGAGGCCTGCGTGAGCATTGGCCACGGCCAAACCGCGTGTGTTGTGCAGGTGGAGTGAAATCTGTTTATCTGGCCAACGCTCCCGAACCTCACCAACCACACAATCGATGCGAGCAGGTGTCGCCCAACCCATCGTATCTGCCAGTGAGATCAAGGTGATGTTGGTGTCATACTCATCGGCGATCGTCATACCGTCTTCGATCGTACGGACGACATCTGCTGGATCAATATCGCCTTGGTAGTTGCAACCGAAGGCTGCCATAACGCCCACGCGCTTGACTGAGAGNCCTTTCTCTAGGTGCAANGCTGTCTGCTTGCGCATCGCCGCGACGTTGTCCGCATGCGATCGATTNAGGTTCTTCTCACTGAATGCATTAGACGCGGCAAGTGATATTGAGCCGGTGTTCNTCAATTTGTCTGNGAATGTCAGCGCGCGTTCGAGACCTTTGGCATTGAACCAAAGGGCGGTGTATTCGACTTCTGGTTTTGCCTCAANGCCAGCCACAACNTCCTCGGCGTCAGCCCAACCGGGCACAAGCCGTNGATTGACGAATGAGCAAACCTGTATGTGTTTCANGCCTGTATCTGCTAAAGNCTCGATCAACTTGATTTTGTCAGAAGTGGCAATGGGCCCAGGTTCAATTTGGAAGCCTTCGCGCGGTCCTTCCTCGTGAATTTCAATACTATTGGGTAAGTCGGACATAGCCACTCCTCCTCAAATCTTTGGCGCTGACCATAGCCGGTGAACCGCCTAGCGGGCAATCAGGGATGCGAAGGCTTGGCAAACACGGTGAGGAAGTTGCTAACAGTCAATCGCAATTCGTTGATTGGATGCGGCTTGCAGAATACGATTGTCGGACTAGATTATCNANCAGGCTCCCCTTCAATTAACCGGACATCCGCNCGGCGCAGGTCATGGGGTTGTGTATCTGTGCAGACGACGGACCCCCGATCCAATCACAAATGGAATGAGCGCATGACAGGAATGCCCGAATATACGCCGCCGTCTGTCTGGCANTGGGATAAGNAGAGTGGAGGCAAGTTCGCGAATATCAATCGTCCNATTTCAGGCGCGACTCACGAAAAGGATTTGCCGGTCGGAAAGCATCCTTTGCAATTGTATTCTCTCGCGACACCAAATGGCGTGAAGGTCACTGTCATGTTGGAAGAGCTGCTGGCTCTCGGGCACAGCGGTGCAGANTATGATGCATGGCTGATCCGAATTGGAGATGGTGATCAGTTCGGTAGCGGTTTTGTCGGTGCAAACCCGAACTCCAAAATTCCCGCGTTGATGGACCATAGCGGAGATAAACCACGGCGCGTTTTCGAATCCGCATCGATTTTGCTGTATCTGGCTGAGAAGTTNGGTGAATTCCTACCCACCGATGCTGATGCAAGAACAGAGACCTTCAACTGGCTGTTCTGGCAGATGGGAAGTGCGCCCTATCTTGGTGGCGGCTTTGGTCATTTCTATGCGTATGCGCCAATTAAGATTGAATATGCGATNGATCGCTTCGCCATGGAAACCAAGCGTCAGCTGGATGTACTTGATAGGCATTTGGCTGAGAATGAGTTCATGGCGGGCAAGGATTATACGATTGCCGATATGGCGATCTGGCCCTGGTATGGTGCGCTGGCCAAGGGCCTGCTCTACGATTCAGCGGAGTTCCTCCAGGTTCAGGAATATGAGCATGTCAATCGTTGGACCAATGCCATTGGTTCACGTCCGGCGGTAAAGCGTGGTCGGATGGTCAATCGTGTCGTGGGTGATCCTGCGAGCCAACTTCACGAACGTCACGATGCGAGTGATTTCGATACCAACACGCAGGACAAGCTGGAAGCATCTAGCTAAAGCTTATTCTAGGTTTTGGTCGGCAACTTCTGTCGGCTGANNTCGCNAACTGCGNAATAGAANGGCCCGGCGGACTNGTTCCACCGGGCTATTTCTTTTGGCTTTGCTGCTTGTATTTAGCTTGGCGCACTAGAGCCCAATCGTTTCAGATGGAATCGCTTGGCGCATCCACCTGAAACGTGAATCGGTCTCTAAACTTATTGAGTAGAGCAAGATTCACNTTCCGGCCAACAAAGTGAGCAAGTCGAACGGTGATTCCATCCGGAACGATCTTGCTCTAGATCTAACGGCCAGATCATAGAGCAGAAACATACCGATGCGAAGGCACAAGCTGAGTTGCTGAGGATAAGAAGATCCCTAATTGAGACGCTAAGAGGCGGAGAAGATATGCTTTTTATTTCGAAGTAAGCGCTTCCAAGTCTTGTCCGCCAACCTTTCGGTGACAGCTAATACAACCATAATCAGAAAGCTTTCCTACCCGATCTGCTACGGCCAAGCCATTAGCTGCCCGGCTTACTCGACCATTCGTCCGGTAGTGGACCCAGAACCAGTCATTGTTTTCAGGATCATAGCGAGGTTTGTTGGCGAACATGACTGTTTAACCGGAGAGATACTTGTTCGGTCTGTCGTAGATGTTTTGAACAGTCACACC